>JAJFLT010000443.1 GCA_021772555.1 Opitutales bacterium
GAAATTTGCTGTAATAGACGGTAGTGGTGAGCTTCAGATCCGGATTCAAATCGATGATATGCCGCAGATGCATATTGGTGTGATTGGTGTCGATGCGGTCGTTGCGGGAGGCAGCATAGCGACGGTTAGGGTTTTCCGCCAGATCCTCCGTGGCCAGACCCAGATAACCCTCATCGGCATGCAGGTCCATGTAGCTTAGCTTAAACTCGAAATAATTGTAGCGTTCCGTCTTGGGTTCCCAATTGGCTTTGAAAGTGTAGTCGGTGCGCGTAAATCCGGTTTCGTCCGATCCGGCGTAATCGCCGGCCCCATCAATGGTTTTAAATCCATCCGTCTGCCGATGGTAGACCTCGCCCAAAATGCCAATTTTTCCCACCTTGGAATCGTATTTCCGGCCGGCATGCCCATGGGCGCGAAAATCATTGTCGGACCCGTAATTCAGTTTGAGCATTCCAGCCGCCTGATCAGGAATCGGGGTGGAAAGATAATTGATGGCTCCGCCGGTGGTGTGCGGGCCGTATTTTATCTGGCTGGAACCCTTCAGCACCTCCACTCCGGCCATGCGCCCGGCGGTGGGGGAGTAGTAGGCCGCCGGAGCCGAATAGGTGGCCGGTGCCGTTAAAACGCCGTCCTCCATTACCGTTAGCTTGTCATTGCGCACGGTGTTGACGCCCCGCAGGCTGATATTGGGAAACAGTCCATAGCCTTCCTCCTCCCGCAGGTAAACGCCGGGAATTTTCCGCAAAATCTTGTTTATATCATCGAGCTGGAGGTTGCCGATGTCTTCGCTGTTCATGTACGCGCCTGAACCCGGTAGGGTAAAAATCGCTTCCTTGGAACCGATGATCTCAAATTCTTCCAATGAGCGTACTGGCCCGACAGGTTCATCCGTATCTTCTTCCTGCTGTTGTGCCCATGCGTTCGAGGTTGGAAACACTGAAACACAGGTTAAGCAAATGATTGGAATAATGGGGCGGAGCCTGTTTTTCATTATTATTTTAAAAATTTATGTTTTGCTGCCCGTCGGGACACTTATTGATATTAAGTCTCAAATTCAATATAATTGAGACCCGTTCTCATCAATTGTCAAACAATTATCGTAAGTTTTCTTGAAAATTTAAAATTATTCGGGATTCGAGGAGAAAAATCCAGCGCCGGGCAGGAATTCCAGGGCAAGTTTTCCGGTTGACTCGTGAAACGATTGATGCCTCCTATAGCCACTTAATTGCTCCCGTAGTTCAATGGATAGAATATGCGCCTCCGGAGCGTGGGATCTGGGTTCGAATCCCGGCGGGAGCACCACCTGTCGGCGGTGGTGCTAGGCCGTTGGACGGCCTTCCACATGAATGGTGATTTCGAGGCCGGGAAAGACTTTTAAAAACCCCATCACCTTGATCAATTCGAGATCCCAGTCCTGATAATCGATCACCTTTTTGGCGTCGATAACGTATTTTTCGTTTTCACGTTTCAAATCAAAGGGAAACCGGATTTTCTTTTCGACGCCGTGCAGGGAAAGGGTGCCTTCAATCACCCATTGGTTGTTCACGTGGGTGATTTTGCTGCTGGAAAATGTCCCAGTGGGATAATCTTCATGAGACAGCCATTTCAGCATCGTCTTGTCCCGTTTCTTGTTGTCCGAGTCTAGAGCGGCAAAATTGAAGGAAAACCGGGCGCTCTCGACATCACCAGTCTCGCCATTCACCTTGATATTCAGGTCGAACCGGGTTACCTCAGAAGTAAAATCATGCAAAGTGCTTTCCCCGAACACGATCACCTTCGTTTTGGTCTCGTTGATAACCAGCGGCTGTATTTCAGCCGAAACGGCCTGAAAAACCCAGGCAATCGATAAAACCAGAATTAAAACGTTACGCGAAAAACGACTCATAAAATTTTTGAAAAGCTTTCCCTTAATTCGATTCGCGGAAAGATCATTTTATTCCATCGAAATTTCAGCCTCCGGTTATCTCTTCGACTGTTTTGTATCCTCCGGCGGCGAATGAGAAGAATTTTTCATTGAATTCCGTTGTCCAAAGCCAACCATACTCGGCCGAATAGAGGTAAAAACTTAACACTTTGGGAGCAAGAATACTTCGTGTATTCATAACAACGATATCTCCCTCCGTGACTTTCAGCCAGCCCAATTCAGGATGGTAAATCCAGGGGTACTGCTTGATATTGACATACCCGGCCGCAGGCGTATCCACCCAGCCATCGCCCCAATCGGGATTGTAGGAATTCTCAAAGACGCCATTTCGGTAAAGAACCTGCCAATTCCCGTTTTTAGGAATAAAAAACTCCGTTTCTATTAGCGCAATAGAAGGATAATCCATTTCCAATGCGGCCTCCACCCTAGCAACCGATTGTATACAGCCAACGCCGACTATCTCCAGATGCTTCGATACGAGGACTTCGCTACCGCGCTGATAAACCGTCAGGATATGCAATGCATTGCAAGGGACGCCGCTAATTTCTGTAACGAACACGGTTTCGCCTCTTAAATGTAGGTCCGCCAAAAGGGCGAGAATAGCTAAAAAATACCTTATTTTTAATACTTTCATGTTTATCGATGTTGGGTGTTTTTTGTAATTGCTCTGGCAATAGACGCGTCGAACAGTTGAATGTCTTGATCAGATATTTAAAAATAAATGATCAAGGCCATTTGTAAAGCCATCGCGGGTTTTTGCATAGTCAAAGAGGCTATGTTTTGGTTGATTCCTCTTAAACGCGAGCGACCCACGTACAACATTAATTCTCCACTGGTCCTAGTGCCGCGGCCAGTAGTCTCGAAGTTCAATGATTCTCTTTGCTTCGTTGTAAGTTCAGCCTCCGGTTATCTCCTCGACTGTTTTGTATCCTCCGGCGGCGAATGAGTAGTATTTTTCATTGAATTCCGTTGTCCAAAGCCAGCCATAATTGGGCGAATAGAGATAAAAACTTAAAGCTCTGGGAGTAGTTGGAGTATTTAACTGATCACGATTCGAAAAAACGATATCACCTTCGGTGACTCTCAACCAGCCCAGTTCTGGATGGTAAATCCAGGGGTACTGCTTGATGTTAACATATCCGGCTGCCCGCGTATCGACCCAGCCATCGCCCCAATCGGGATTGTAGGCATTCTCAACCACGCCGTTTCGGTAGAGAACCTGCGATTTTGCGTTTTTAATATTAAAAATATCCACTTCTCTCAATGCGATTGAAGGATAATCCATTTCCAATGTGGCCTGGAGTCGATTAACCGAAACCACAGCCGCACAAATAACATTGAGTTCCTCCACATGCTTCGTTACAATCACATCACTTCCTTGTTGATAAACAGTAAGGATATGCAATGTGTTACCACAAGAACCGGAGCCTTCATTAAGTTGCGTAACGAGCACGGTTTCTCCCATGGAATTTGAGCCCGCCAAAAGAGCGAGCGTGGCTAGTAAATATCTTATTTTTACAGATTTCATGCTTATCGATGTTGGGTGTTTTTTGTAATTGCTCTGGTAATAGACGCGCCGAACAGTTGAATGTCTTGAGCAGGCTTTTAAAAATAAACCATCAAGGCCGGAATGTAAAGTCACTACGTGATTTTGCATAGTCAAGGAGAGTATGCTTTGGTTGATTTCGCTTTAACGCGAGCGAACCGCGTACAACATTATTTCTCCACTGGTCCTTGTGCCGCGGCCAGTGGTCTCGAAGTTCAATGATTCTCTTTGCTTCGTTGTAAGTTCAGCCTCCGATGATCTCCTCGACTGTTTTGTATTCTCCGGCCGCGAATGAGTAGTATTTTTCAGTGAATTCCGTTGTCCACAGCCAGCCATAATCCGCCGAATAGAGGTAAAAACTTAACGCCTTGGGAGAAGAACCATAGTGGGGTTTTTGCTTAACCATCTTTCCCTCGGTGACTTTCAGCCATCCCAGGTCGGGATGGTAGATCCAGGGGTACTGCTTGATGTTCACATACCCGGCGGCAAGGGTATCCACCCATCCATCACCCCAATCGGGATTGTAGGCATTCTCCACGACGCCGTTTCGGTAGAGAACCTGCGATTCTTCTAAGCCAGCATTATTATTAAAAATACTCACTTCTCTCAGTGCAATGGAAGGGAAATCCATTTCCAATGTGGCTTCGAGCAGAGTTACCACGTCCAAACAAAAAACACGGATCCGCTCCGCATGCTTCGTCACAATCACATCGCTTCCCAGTTGATAAACCGTCAGGATATGCAATGCACCACAAGTGTCGCCGTTAAGTTGCGTCACGAACACGGTTTCGCCCCTGGAATTTGAGCCCGCCAAAAGGGCGATGATGGCTAATATTAAACTTATTCTTACAGATTTCATGCTTATCGATGTTGGATGTTTATGAATGTTTTGATTCCGCAATTTAAAATAAACGGACATGCCCTTTTTGTAAAGCCATCGCGGGTTTTTGCATAGTCAAGGATGCCCAAGCGCTACTTGCGAACTTGCCCCTGGGGGGAGAATGATTTTTCCTACCTGCATGAGTGACTTGAAAGCAGGACCTTTTCAGTTGAAGTGCGTGGATTGCGATGGTCGCTACGATCCCGAAGAGATTCTCTACGTCTGTCCGGTTTGCTCCGGGGTGCAGAAACCAGGTCGTGCCCTGCGCGGGGTTCTGGAGGTGGATTACGACTATGATCTGTTGTCCCGACAATTCAACCGGGAGTATCTGGCCGGTTGCACGTTGAGGGGAACACGGCGCTATTTCCCACTCCTGCCTCTTTCCGATGAAAAATACCTTTCGCCCCTGCTCATCGGAGGCACGCCATTATCCGGCGGGGAGAGGCTGGGAGCGCATTTGGGCATGACCTCTCTCTATTTAAAGGACGAATCCCGGAACCCGGCCGGTTCCTACAAGGACCGTGCATCGGTTCTGGTTGTGGCCAAGTCCCTCGAAATGGGGATGGAAACTGTTTGCACGGCTTCGACGGGTAATGCCGCCACCGCCCTGGCCTGTGTTTGCGCCTCGCAGGGTGTGAACTGCGCCGTCATCGTGCCGGAGTCCGCGCCTCCAGCCAAGCTGGCCCAAATGCTGGTTTACGGAGCCCAGGTGTTTCCCGTTCGGGGAAATTATGATCAAGCCTTCGACCTTTCGACTGAGGCCTGTCAACGGTTGGGTTGGTACAATCGCAACACCGCCTTCAATCCCTATACCATTGACGGTAAACGGTTGGCCGCCTTCGAGATTTGGGAGCAACTGGGACAAAAGTCACCTGACTCGGTTTGGATTCCCACCGGCGACGGCGTCATCCTGGCCGGGGTGGCCAAAGGATTCCGGGACCTGCTCGGGCTTGGGTTGATCGACCGTATGCCCCGCATGATGGCTGTGCAGGCGGAGGGTAGCGCGGCCCTTGTCAATGCCTTCGAGTCGGGCGCATCGGAGCCGGAACCGGTTCCCGGCGCGTCCTCGGTGGCCGATTCCATTGTCGTGGAGGCGCCCCGTAATGGCATTCTGGCGCTGAGGGAGATTCGGGAATCGGGCGGGCGGGCTCTGGCCGTTTCCGACGCGGAAATCCTCTCAACCCTGGCGCTTCTCGGTCGTTTGACCGGTATTTTTGTGGAACCATCCACTGCCGCCGCCGTGGCGGGATTGGCCAAAGAACGTCGGGCCGGGCGGGTGGCCGACAACGAATGCGCCGTTCTCCTGCTCACCGGCACGGGTTTGAAAGATATCGCGGCGGCCCAGCGTTCCGTTGAAATGCCGCCGTCCATCGATCCCAACTTTCAGGCATTAGAGAAAGCTTTGGTTTAATGATACTCCTTTTTTAACCACGGATGACACGGATGATTTGATAGAGATTGAAACGCTTTTTTATTAGCCGCGTTCATCTGCGGTTTTACAGAACCTTGATGTTGAATTTGAAAACCGATCGGAAACTTATGAAAAAGAGAATACTGGCCCTATTTAATTTAATTCTGTTAGCCTGTGTCGGTTACGTTACCGCCGGTGGGACGGCTGAAAATGCCGAAGATGTCGCGGAAAGCTTAATCGCAGGCGAAAAACAAAATCAAGTCTGGCCCCTGGCCTCCGATTTGGTTCCCGGTCTGGATCTCGCCCAGGCTTATGCCATACAGCGTTCCCTGGTGGCGGCGAATTCGCAAGGCGACAGAATTTGTGGATTCAAGGCCGCGCTCACGACCGGCCCAGCCCAGGAGCGTTTCGGGCTGCAAGAGGCCGCCGCCGGTGTTTTACTCGATTCCATGCGGTGCACCGGCAAGACGGACCTCGCTTTGTCGCAATTTCATCGACCGATGATGGAGATGGAGGTCGCCTTCGTGGTGGGGAAAAGAATCGACAGGCCGCTCAAAGACGTTCCCGAGTTGAAAGCCCATATCCGCTCGGTTTTGCCCGCCATTGAGCTGCCGGACTTGCGTTTCGCCGATATGAATGAGGTCTCGGGATTGGATATCATCGCCGTCAATACGGTTGCTTCCGCTTTTATGGTCGGAAACGAAATTCCTGGCGCGAAACAGGATTTCAGCAATCTGGAAGTGCAGTTGTTGCATGAGGGCAAAGTTCTCAAAAGCGGGAGCGGGCCCGGATTTACTGGAGACCCCTGGGCCGCCGCCCTACAATTGGTTAATCACACGGTCAAACAAGGCTGGGTGATCGAGCCCGGGCACATACTCTTGAGCGGTGCCATGGGCGGCCTCACTCCGGTCGAACCGGGAAACTACAAAGCCCGTTTCAGCGGATTGGGCATCATTCGCTTTACGATTCGCTGAGCCCGTTGGTCGAATTTTCGACAATCATTCGACGCACCACTTCCGACATTTCGCCCGTTTCTTCAAAGATTGAGCGCTGCATGTCCGCGCCGGTTGGCTGGTCAACCATTTTATAAATGTGGTTCAGTTCCTTGGTGCAATCCAGTTCGACGGCATAGTCGTGCAGAACGGAGGCCATTTGGGTGGCTAATTCACGGGCCGGAATCGGTTTGTGGGTGAGGGCGTCGACCAGTTTCGCATCGAGACCGTAGCGGCAGGCTTTCCATTTGTTCTGTTTGACCATTATGGGGTGGATGTCGTGCTGGTAAACGCCTTTATCGATGTCGTCCGATAATCGGCAAACCAGGCACTGTATGAGGGCGGCCAGGCTGAGTGCGTCATCCAGGCAGCAGGGCAGGTCGCATATACGCACCTCTACGGTGCCGAATCCCGGATGGGGCCGCACATCCCACCATATTTCCCGAATACTGTTAATGAATCCGGTATTGATGGAATGTCGCACGACCCAACAGTATTCGCTGAAGTTGCGCATCAGCGGTGGCAGTCCGGCGTTCGGCAATTGTTCCATGATTTTGCATCGTTGGGAGTGCAGTCCAGTGTCCCGGTTGACCCAGAACGGGCTGTTGACCGACAACGCCAGCAGGGTGGGGAGGTAGCGCATCATACGGTCGATGAGCATGACGGCCTTATCTCCGGAATCCACCCCGACATGCACATGCATCCCGAACGTGACGATGCGCCGGGCCGTGTCCTGCATTTTTTCGATGAGTAAATTATAGCGGTCACTGGGAGTGATTTTCTGGCTTTTCCATAATGAAAAAGGGTGAGTGCCGCCCCAGAAGAGCAGTGTATCCAACTTTTTGGCGGCTTCCACCACAACCTGAATCTTTTCCCGCAAATCCTCGCCCACCTCGGCGATGGTATGGCAAGCTTTTGAATTGATCTCCAGGTAGCACTGCATCAACTCCGGCTTGATGGCCTCCTCAAAATCTGGCGGCAGCATTTCAAGGATTTCAGTAATGACACTTTTCAATTCATAAGTATCCGCATCGACCAGTTGCAGCTCGATTTCGACGCCCACCGTGGGCCGTCCGTTATGGGTGAATTTAAGTGCGGTATTTCCATCCATGAGCGGTATCCAGAGTTTATTATTTACCAAAAGCCAGGTTGAGGGTTGAGCGAGCCAGGATTTTAGCGCCTATGGAGAGGGCCGATTCGGCGATATCAAACTGGGGTGAATGTAAATAACGAGGCTGCTGGCCGGGCAGACCGACCCCCAGCCGCAGCATGCAACCGTGTGCGTTGGCCAGGTAATTACTGAAATCTTCACCCCCCATGCTCGGATGCGGTATCCAGCGGACGTTTTCCTTGCCCAGCACCGAGATGGCCGCCTTGCGACACTTCCTCATGACTTCCCGATGGTTGACGACGCTTTCGATCTTGTAGGGAATGTCCATTTTAAAGACCGCCCCGGTGGCATTGGCGATGCCGTTGGCAATGTCCACCATCTTGGCCTTAATGAACTGTGAAGTGGCGTCTTCCACCGTGCGAATAGTGCCGCGCAATTGCGCGTTTTCAGGAATGACATTGGGGTTGATGCCGGCCTGGAATACACCGAAGGAAACGACCGCGGGTTCCTGCGAATCGAGCAGGCGCGGCAAGGTGTTGTAAACTGTGTTGACGAACTGGGAGGCGGCGCCCACCGGATCGACGGTATGGTGGGGTCTCGCTCCATGGCCGCCCTGGCCCGATACCCGGATATCGAATTCTTCACAGATAGCTGTCAACGCTCCCTCGCGCACCCCGATGGTGCCGACTTTCAAGGAGGGGTCCACATGTAGTGCGATGATCGAGTCCACGCCTTTCATAACTCCGAATTCGATCATCTCGTTGGCGCCGGTTGCGGACTCCTCGGCGGGTTGGAATATGGCACGCCAGGTTAATGGATGTGGAAAATGGTCCTTGCACTTATGCAGGGAGAGAATGGCGCCCAGGAGCATGGCGGTATGGGCATCGTGCCCGCAAGCATGCATGAGATTGGCTTCGGTTGACCGGTAAATAACGGTTTTTTCATCCTGCAGGCGCAGCGCGTCGATATCGGCCCGTAGAGCGATGCGAGAAGAGCCCTTTTGTTCCTGCGAGTCCACGGAGAGGCCTCTCTTGGCGGGAGTTACTTTGGGTTCCAATCCCTTATCCCGCAGCCAATCGGCGAGATAGGCAGTCGTTTTAAACTCATGCTCGCTAGCCTCGGGATTGGCGTGCAGATAACGCCTTACCTCGCGGATTTCATCATCCAAGGAATCGATAACCTGGTCTAATTCTCCATTAATGCTGGCCGAAATTGAAGTATCCATGACGGGAGTTTAATAGCCTCCATTATTTC
>JAJFLT010000444.1 GCA_021772555.1 Opitutales bacterium
TTCGTTTCCTATCAAGTGTGTCAAGGATGAAGCACCGGACGAACCGAGAGTCTGCGTTACCTGATTTGAAGCCGAGGCTTACGCGAAATGGCGAGGCGGCAGACTCCCTTATGAAGCCGAATGGGAATACGCTGCCCGAGGACCAAAGTCCCTGCTTTATCCTTGGGGAAATGAATTTGACCCGTAAAAGGAGAATGTGGTGGACAGCAAGGGTTTGACACCGGTCGGTAGTTTTCCTTCGGGAGCCAGTTGGGTGGGAGCGTTCGATATGTGCGGAAATGCTATGGAATGGGTGGAGGACTGGCTGAGTGCCGATTATTACGAAAGTAGCCCCGAAGAGAATCCGAAGGGTCCGCCAACAGGCATTCGCAAGGTGGAAAAAGGCGGTTGGTGGGGGAGCAACCCCGTTTGTGGCCCGAGCCGCCTATAAACACTTTGAAGACCCTCCGTCCTATCAGGATCATCATATAGGTTTTCGGGTCGTAACTCCGGTTGAGGAGGAACCAACCAAAAAAGAAACCGTTGGGGATCTCAGAAACTGAACATGGGGTGCTCTTTCATGGTCGTTTCGAAGGACCAATTGAACAATTTCAATTCCCGAGGCTTGGAAAGTTCCTCATTAAAACCGTCCTTGGTTTCGTAAAAAGCATCCATGGTGGCTTCCAGAATAACACCTTTTAATTTGCCTCCAATTTTGGCCTCGACGACATCGAAACGAATGATGGCACTTCCTCCCTTGGAGGGACGCAGGGCGTAACTGAGAATTTTTCCCTGATCGACGGAGGCCCCCCCTTGCATGGGGAAATAGTAAATGTCTACATCGGAAGATGGAGAGCTTTGAGATATCTGAACGGTCTTTCCGGAAGATACTTTTTTGAGGTCAAAACTGATTTCAATTCCACCACGAGGCATTGGGCCGGTGGGTGGCGGTAAAGGGAAAATGATCAATCCATTCTGCCTCGAAGCGGCGTAGCCCACACCATCGTCAAGAGTCTGCAAATATGCTTCCGGAGCCTTGAATTTGGCTTTCATTTCCCGTCCGTTGATATACATGCCAAACGATTTTTGGGGATCAACCTTCTTACCGCATCCAAATGCCGCAAACACCATAAACAAAATTAAAAATAAGGGACCAATCTTCTTCATGGTTCAGACAATGAGGCATTCTCCGGTCATTTCAGCCGGTTGTTCGAGACCCATAAGATGGAGAAGGGTCGGCGCTATATCAGCCAGCCGACCGGCCTCCTTAAGGCGAAGCCCGCGGTATTCCTCCCCGACCAGGACAACTTCGACCAGGTTCAAAGTATGGGCGGTATGGGGAACCTCGTTGACAGGGTCCCACATCTGATCGGAGTTTCCATGGTCGGCAGTCACAAGAGCCGCGCCACCCGTCTGTTTAACGGCTTCGAGAATTTCATCGAGGCAGGCATCGACCGATTGACAGGCTTTGATAGCGGCCTCCAGGAAACCGGTGTGACCGACCATGTCGGGGTTGGCGAAATTGACCACGATCAATCCGTATTTTCCGCTCAGGATAGCCTCTTTGGTGGCATCACAAATTCCGCGGGCGGACATCTCCGGTTTGAGGTCGTAGGTGGGCACATCCCGTGGGCTGGGAATGAGGGCGCGCTCCTCGCCCGGAAAGGGTTCTTCGCGGTAATCGTTGAAAAAGAAGGTGACATGAGGATATTTTTCCGTTTCGGCGCAGCGAAACTGGGCAATACCCAATTGGCTCACGTATTCACCCAAGGTGTTTTTTATTTTCGGTGGTTTGGGAAAAAGCACGTTATTGCAGAGTCCTTTTTCATATTCGGTCATGGTGACATAAAACAAGTCGAGTTTTTTATCCCGAGAAAACCCGCTAAAATCATCATCAGTAAAAGCCCGCGTAATCTCTCTGGGACGGTCGCCCCTGAAGTTGAAAAAGATGACCGTATCGCCGTCGCATATTGATCCAGAGGGATTTCCATTTTCATCGGCAATCCAGGTGGGGGTAATGAATTCATCGCCCTTGAGGGAATCGCCGGTTGGATTGTCATAATAACCCTGCACGGCTTCCTCGGCGCTACGGACGCACAGCCCTTCTTTACCCACGAGGCAGTTGTAGGCTTTCTCGACACGATCCCAACGCCGATCGCGATCCATGGCCCAGTAACGCCCACTGACCGATGCGATTCGGCCAATGCCTATTTCCCGGCATTTTTGCTCAAGTTCCCGCACATACCCAATACCGCTTTGGGGCGGGGTATCGCGGCCATCTGTCAAGGCATGGATACAGACATCGAGATCGGGCACCAATTTATCGCGAGCGACTTCGAGCAATTTATAAAGGTGGTCCAGGGTCGAGTGAACTCCAGCATCGGAGATGAGCCCAATGAGGTGCAGTTTTCCGCCGTTGACCCGTAAGCGGGTCAACCCCACTCCGATGACGGGCTTGAGCAAAACTTCCCCGGCAGCAAAGGCTTTGTCAATGCGGACGATTTCCTGGGCAACGATCCGGCCCGCTCCTATATTCTGGTGACCTACTTCGCTATTGCCGAAGATCCCTTCGGGCAAACCAACATCAAGCCCACACGCACTGATCTCGGTGCGAGGGCAATTATTTGCGATGGAATCCGAAACAGGAGTTTGGGCCAGCTTAACGGCATTAAAGGCATCATGCGCCGGGTTGGGGTTCACCCCCCAGCCATCGCGGATGATCAATACGACTGGTTTGATGTCTTTCATTGTAAGGAAGGAGGATTCGGGTTTCAGTGTTCAGGTTGTACTATCTGGTCCTGAAACCTGACACCTTTAACCTGTAGCTATCATTCACAAAAAAAATGTAGGAGGGCCATTAAATTATACTCCCTACCGGGATCAGGCCGAACCAATGGTTAAACTGATTATGGTTACCAATAGGTAAATAAACAAGAGGAGAAAGCCGAAAGGACGTCCCAGTTTATCCTTGGAGAGAAAAATACCGATCCTGAAAATGACCAGAACCGAGATCATGGCGGGAAAAAGAAAGCGGAAAAAATGAGGAGTTGCAAGCAGGCCGTCACCGGTGACGGCGGCAGCAGCACCGGCCACAAAGAGTACATTGAGAATGTCAGCCCCGATGATATTGCCCACGGCCAGTCCACCTTGACCTTTCCTGACCGCGGTAACGGCGGTGACAAGCTCGGGCAAAGAGGTCCCAAAGGCAACCAAGGTTGCTGCAATAATGCTATTGGGAATATTAAGTCGATGGGCGGTCTCTTCCACCGCCGGAATGAGGACTTGGGAGGACAGCACCACCATGGCTATGGCAAACATCAATTTTAACAATATGAGGAACCCTCCGCCCTCCTCTTTTTTGACATGAAGGATCATGGAGTCTTCGCCGGAATCGCCGGTTTTGACCCAGCGTATGGAAAGGAAAAGATAGGCGCCCAGGAGGAAAAGAAAGAGGAGGCCCATGGTCTGGGGAAGCCGCCCGCCTTTACTGAATGTTTCGCCCAGGTTCGACCAAGGCAGGCAAGCGATGACGAGGAGAAACCCGGCCCCGAGTTGAATCCAGCCTTGTCGGTTGACAATGGCTCGATTGAGGGGCAGAGGCGACATGATAGCCGCAATTCCGAGGATCAATCCGGTATCGCAAATGATCGAGCCCACGGCATTACCCAGAGCCAGGCTGGGTTTGCCCGCCACGGCGGCCAAAACCGATACGGCAGCTTCGGGCAAGGTAGTTCCCAGGCTTACTATGGTGGCCCCGATAAGAACGGTGGGGACACCCCATCGCAGCGAGAGCGCAACCGCTTCATCAACAAGAAAATCGGCCCCTTTGCTGAGAGTACAAATAAACAGGGCAATGATCAGAAAAAGAATGGGCAAGGACTGGCCTTGCATGAAATGGCTGAGTATTTCTTCCATGTAAACGATGCGGAATCAGTTTATAAAAATCAGACAATGGGTTATTCAGAAAGAAGAGGAAGAGGGCAACTCTAACAAAAATAATTTTCATAAATGGAAAGAAAAGGACCACATTGCCGATAGCGGTTCTTTATTTTTCTCTTAGCTTGACTTGCCAGAAGAACTTAGCATTGTTTCGCCGGTTACTTAAATGGGGGCGACCCGATGGTTAAAAGTATGGCCTATAATTACAAAGATACCCTCAATTTACCGCAAACGGGATTTCCCATGAGGGGAAACCTGGCGAAGAGAGAACCAGCCAGGATTTCGCATTGGGAAAAAGGCCGTCTGTACGAAAAAATCCAGGAACAAAACTGCAATGGGAATTCTTTTGTCCTGCATGACGGCCCCCCTTTTACAAATGGTGATGTGCACATCGGCACGGCTTTAAACAAGATCCTCAAAGACATCATTTTGCGCTACAAGACAATGAACGGTTGGCGCACGCCTTATGTGCCGGGTTGGGACTGCCACGGACTGCCCATCGAGCACAAGGTAAGCCAAAAGTTGCAAAAGAGTGGCGAATACCGCACCCCAGCGGAAATCCGGCAAGCTTGCGCGGAGTTCTCCAACCATTTTATCGATGTGCAACGCGGACAATTTAAGCGGCTTGGGGTGTCCGGCTATTGGTCGCGGGAATACAAAACCATGAACCCCGCCTACGAGGCCGAAATTCTGCGAACCTTTGCCGGCTTTGTGGACAAAGGTATGGTCTACCGCAGCAAAAAGCCGGTTTATTGGTCGATTCCCTGTAAAACGGCTCTGGCAGAGGCGGAAATCGAATACAAGGACCATACCAGCCCATCCATTTGGGTAAAATTTGAGGTAACCGAAAAAGATGATTTGCCTTTTGAAGGACCGGTTGAAGTGGTCATTTGGACGACCACGCCCTGGACCATTCCAGCCAACCTGGCCATTGCCCTGCACCCGGGGCTGCTTTACGTTGAGGTGCGCCACGAAGGCCGCAACTACCTCGTGGCCGAAGCGCTGGCCGGGCAATTTATCGAGGATTGCGGCCTGCAAGGAGCTTCCCTGGGGAAAATGCATAGGGGCGAAGATCTCGAGGGAATCGAAACCAGGCATCCTTTTATTGACCGTCCCAGCCCCATCGTGCTGGCCGATTACGTGACTACCGATTCGGGCACCGGATGCGTCCACACGGCTCCCGGACACGGGCTGGAGGATTACCTGACCGGAATTAAATACCAATTGGAAATCTACTGTCCCCTCGATGACGAAGGTCGATTTGCCGAAGATGGGCGTATCCCGGGAGAACTGGTGGGATTGACGGTGCTGGAGACCAAAGGATATAGCCCGGCCAATGAAGGCGTGCTGAAATTATTGCGCCAATGTGGAGCACTCCTGCAGGAGAAAAAAATCAAGCACCAATACCCGCATTGCTGGCGGTCGAAAACACCGGTTGTCTTTCGGGCCATGGATCAATGGTTCGTCTCCTTGGACCACGATGACATGCGGCAAAAAGCTTTGGCCGAAATTGAAAATGTCGATTGGGTGCCGAGCTGGGGCAAAAACCGCATCCGTGGAGCCGTCGAAACGCGCCCGGACTGGTGCATCAGCCGACAGCGTTCCTGGGGCGTGCCCATCCCGGCGTTTTTCGATGAAAACGGTGAATCCTGTATCGATGCTTCAGTGGTGCGTTCCCTGGCCGAAAAAATCGAGAAACATGGCACTAATTACTGGTTCGAGAATGATACCGCGGAGTTGCTCGCGGGAATCGATTTACCCAATTCCTGGAAAGGAAAAAAGCTCCAACCGGGCAAGGACACTCTGGATGTGTGGATCGATTCCGGCTCCAGCCATCTGGCCGTTCTCAACCAAAATGATGATCTCCATTGGCCCGCTGATTTAGATCTGGAGGGTAGCGACCAACACCGGGGCTGGTTCCAGTCATCGCTCTGGACGAGTATGGTGGTGAAAGGCAAGGCGCCTTATAAACAAATCGTCACGCACGGTTTCATCGTCAGCCAGGATGGGAATAAAATCAGCAAAAGCCAGGAGGAGGGCAAAAAGAAATCCGGCAAAACCAAGCCCAATACTTCGGACTATTTCGTCAACCGTTTCGGCGCCGATATACTGCGGCTATGGGTGAGTTCGCAGGACTATCGCAACGACATACCCGTTTCGGAGGAAATTTACGGCCACATCGCCCAGGCTTATCGTTCCATTCGCAATACCCTGCGTTTTCAGGTTTCGAATTTATTCGATTTTCAACCCGAGGAACACTCCGTGCCGTTTGCCCAGCTCACCGCGTTGGATAAATGGGCATTGCATAAAACGGCGGAATTTCTCGCCGATGTCACAGAATCTTACCAAAAACTTGAATTTCAACGGGTTTATCAATCCGTCAACCGATTCGTGGCCGTGACCCTCTCCGCCACCTACCACGACATACTCAAAGATCGATTATACACCCTGGGGACAAATTCTCATAAACGGCGATCCGCCCAAACAGCGATCGGTCAAATTTTCAACATTCTGAACCGCGTCCTGGCACCCATCCTGGCCTTCACCACCGATGAAGCCCACGCCTTTGCCCAGAAGAACGAGGAGTTTTGCGATGACTCCATCCATCAGCAATCCTGGCCTGTCGCACCTCAGGAATGGCTGGGGCATGAGGAAGCACGGGAGATGGAAGATTTGCTGACGGTTCGGGCTGAAGTAAACAACCAGTTAGAAACCTTACGCAAAGAAAAGGTCATCGGGCAATCGCTGGAAGCGGCCATCGTCCTGACAGGCCATGATGAGGATGACCTGTTTCGCGAAATCAAGCGTTACGAGAAAGATCTGACGGAACTTTTTATCGTATCTGAAGTCACTTTGAAAACCAACCCGGAAAGTCCGCAACCTCTTAAGGTTGAGGCGACGAGATGTGAGGGCAACCGCTGCCCCAGATGTTGGCGCTGGGTCATCGAAATCAGTGCGAAGGCGGACGAAGATACCATTTGTGAACGCTGTCAAACGGCCATTGAGAACCTAGCATAAGAGAAGAAAAATTATGACCGGCAGAAAAAAAGTACCAGATTCAAAACCGAAGAAAAAAACGGCCACTGTAAAAACGACGAAGAAAGCCATTAAGGCTAAACCTGTAAAAAAAGCCGTAGATAAGACACCCAGGAAAACTGCTTCGTCTTCGAAGAAGAAGGCTGTTAAACCAACGGCAACCAAAAGTGCGGTCAAGTCCACAACCGGGTCCAAAGCCAAAACAAAGTCCGCTGCCAAAGCCACGGCGGCGAAAAAGAAATCCGCCGATGGCAAGGAAAAAGCCAAACGGACGGAGGAAACCATGAAGATACTTTCACGCTCTAAAAAGCACACCCCGGCAGTCTTCAAGCTGCCGTCGAAAAAGCAGACACCCATCGTTTTTTCGCTCAAGGATGTGCGCGAAGTTCTGAAAAAAACCCAGGAGGAAAACAACCTGGAAAAAAAACCTGTGGCGGCAGCCGATGAAGCGCCAACCAAGACAAAAATCTCTTCAAAACCTGCCAAGAAAAAAGCTGTCAAGCCTGAGCTAAAGGTAGAAAAACATCGTGTACTGGGAGCGGCTTCGGTGGCCGATATATTAGGTTTCAATCCCAAACAAAAGCAATCGCCACTGAGTACCGATGAAAAGAGTATTCCCAAGAAACACCTGAAATATTATCGTAAATTGATCGATTTACGGGAACATGTACTCTCTGGATTGACTTTGCATTCGCAACAAACTCTTAAGCGCTCATCGAGGGATGACTCCGGGGATTTATCCAATTACAGTCAACACATGGCCGACGCCGGGACGGATAACTTCGAGAGGGATTTTGCCCTTAATCTACTTTCCAGTGAGCAGGAGGCGCTTCATGAAATCGAGCAGGCCATCCGGCGAATTAATGACGGCACCTACGGAATCTGCCAATTCACCGGCAAGGCCATCAGCAAAGAGAGGCTGTCGGCGGTCCCTTTCACCCGTTATTCGCTTGAGGGCCAGGCGCAAAAGGAAAACCAACCGGGTGGAATGAAAGTACAACGCCGAGGCGCATTTATGAATCCCGGTGAGGCGGTGGCTGGATTAACGACCGAGGACGCTGAAGACTGATAAAACAGATTCCACCCCCCGGCCCCGGCGGTCAAAAATTGCCCGTTACTGGCTGCTCTTGGCCATAGCTCTGGTAATTCTAGTCCTCGATCAAGCTACTAAATTCTGGGTGCAGGGGAACCCCGATCTTTCTTTGGAAAGCTATTGGCCGAATGGGGCCAACTAGAGCTGCCAGGAATTTTTTTAAATGGCCCTTTTGGAAAACTAAGGCCCGCCCTGGGGAATTTAAAAGGGTTTT
>JAJFLT010000445.1 GCA_021772555.1 Opitutales bacterium
GGTGGCGCCCGCCCAAGCCGAAACGCGTACAAAAAGGAACGCAATCAACAAAAAGAAGGAAACCCCCAGATAAGTTAGATTTCGTCGGTGTCCGAGTTTGGACTGGAAAGAAGAATTTATAATTATATCAGCGTTATTAAGTTTGGTTTAACCTCGGCAACAACTTATTCTTCCATACTGCATGATGGGACTTCTATGCCTGATTCGTTTTTGGAGTTCCTGATTTCCTGTGTTCAGAGTTAGGGGAAGTGGACAGGATATATCGGTTTTTATTCTTTTTTCTTAGCGATTATTCCCAAAACTGTTGCGGAGGGAAGAAACGGAAAAAAGGCATTGCCGTTGCCCGGCTATGGACAGGTGAATACCAGGCCTAGAGCAGTGCCCGGCTTACTTCTGTCGTGGCCTTCAATTTTCCACCATGAAGGACATGGGTTTTGGCCGCCTGGAACTGCAAGGCCCGGTGCCAGTCAGGCGCCTCTAGAATGACGATGTCTGCCCTACTGCCGACATTTAATCCATAATCCTTTAATCCCAAAGCCCGTGCTGGTGTATCCGTTATCATGGAGAGTATCTGATCGATTTCCTCCGGCCAGGCCAATTGGGCGACCGAGGCCATGTAATGGGCCACTTCCAGCATATCGTTGCGTCCGAAAGGGTAGTACCAGTCGTCGATATCGTCCTGAGCGGTGGCCACGGGCACACCGGCGGCCAGCAATTCCTTGACCCGCGTACAGCCCCGTGGGGCCGGTTGACCGGTGATATTGGTGGTTACGAGGGAGACGTGAGCATTGTGGAAAACCGTAATCCCGGCCTCCTTCACCAGAGCAATGTCACGGGCCGCGCAGTCGTCGTCGTAAAATGCGAGGGCATTGCACTGGGTGGCGCAAACGCGGCCTTCCATACCTCTTAGGATGGCTTGGGCGGCGACATATTCCAAAGTACGGGAGGCGGGGTCTTCGGTGTCGTCACAGACGAAATGGAGGTCGCAATCGTATTCCCCGGCCAGCCGGAAACACATTTCCACATGATCTTTCTGGAGGGTTTCGGTGCGCTCGATCCAGGGGATTCCACCGACCAGGTTCGCGCCCATCTCCATAGCCTGGCGCATAAGTTCCTCTGTGCCCCGGCCATTGTAAACGCCGTCCTGGGGAAAAGCTGCAACCTGGATCTGTATGGCGTTGGAGTATTTTTTTCTGACTTGTAAAACGGCCTCCAGGGCGCGGGTTCCCGCCGCCTCGTCGACATCGACAAAAAGTCGCATAGTACCGGTACCGTTTAATATAGCCAATTGAACGGCTTCCTTCACCCGCCCAAAAACTTCCTCTATGGTGTAGGCTCGTTTAACATGCGCCGCCGCCTCGAAACGGGGCAGTCTTCGCACTTCCTTTGGTTGCCGGGCGAGGGCACGCCGCCAGAAAGACTTGGCCACATGCAGGTGGCCATTGACAAATGCGGGTAGTGCCAAACGGTCTGAGGCATCAATTACCGGAGTGCTTTCAGCTGCTAATCTGGAACCGACATGGACAATCCGGTCCCCCTCAATGCCTATATCGGCAACGGATCCATCACGCAGAAAGGCGTTTTGGATAATCAGGTCCATCGCATCGATTTGAAAGCCTCGACCTGCTCCGTGATGGCCCGTTCGGTGGGTAGCCGTTCGACGCTGCTGGCCCCGAAAAATCCGGCCACGCCCTCGGTGTGGTCGAGGATGTACTGGGCATCGGGCGGTTCGCTGATGGGGCCTCCGTGGCAGATTACAATAATGCCTTCCCGCTCCGATTTGGCGGCGTCGTGAATGGCCTGAATTTCCCGGGCGCTTTCTTCAAGTGTCTTGGCCGTATGGGCTCCGATGGTGCCCTTTGTTGTCAGCCCCATATGGGCCACCAGTACATCGGCCCCGGCCCGCACCATGGCGAGAGCCTCATCCACCGTAAATACATAGGGCGTGGTCAGCAAATCGAGTTTGTGGGCTTCGGCAATCATATCAACTTCCTTGCCGAAACCCATGCCGGTTTCCTCCAGGTTGAGTCGAAAAACTCCATCGCACAATCCGACGGTGGGAAAATTCTGCACGCCGGAAAACCCGATCTCCTTGATCTGTCGCAAAAAGACCGGCATGAGGCGAAATGGATCGGTCCCGCAGACACCCGCCAGAACCGGTGTTTCCCGAACCACGGGGAGTACTTCGGCGGCCATTTCCACCACGATGGCGTTGGCATCGCCATAGGGCATGCAACCGGAGAGAGAACCGTGCCCGGCCATACGAAAGCGCCCCGAGTTGTATATGACGATCAGGTCGGCCCCTCCGCCCTGGGCGCATTTGCCGGACAAGCCGGTACCCGCACCCGCTCCTATGATGGGTTGTCCCGCCTCTATTTGGGCGCGAAGATTAGACAGAATTTCCGAACGTGATTTTGCGATGGTTTGGTTACTCATAGGTTTCAGGTTTCAGGTTTCGGGTGCATGAAGTTGGATGCGGGATGCAAGGTTGTGGATTCTGAAATCTGAACACCGACACCTGAACACTTCTTCATACCCAATAAATAAAAAATGTAGAAGGCTCTAATTAATAAGGTTGAGCAATTCCTTCCAGGCCGCTTCGACAAAAGAAGGGTGGTTGATGTCCACGTCCATTTCGCGAACCGGGATATCGGGCCGGAGATTTTCTTTGATGGCCGAAAAAAGAGCTTCGTCTGCATCTGGCCAGTGGAAGGGTTGGCCTTCCATGGCGATGACCGAGATTCCTTTAAGAGGAAGGAACACCGTTACCGGCCCTGTTGAGAGGTTCACTTTCTGGGCGAAGATTCGCCCCAATTCAGTGCATTCCTCGGGCGTGGTGCGCATCAGGGTGATGTTTGGATTGTGCTCGTAAAAGAGACGGTCCTCGAATTTGGGCGGAATCGTGCTGGGGGCCCAGAAGTTGACCATGTCCAGACAGCCGGGAGCAACCACCGCCGGGACGCCGCCTTTGGCCGCCGCTTCCATGCGCTTGGGCCCGCCCTTTAACACGCCACCCACCAGTTCATCAGCCCATTCGGTCGTGGTGATGTCGAACACGCCGGATATGTAGCCGTCGTCGATCAGGCTTTCCATGGTTTTGCCGCCCGTCCCGGTGGCGTGGAATACGAGGACTTCGAAACCGGCTTTTTCCAAAGCTTTGCTCGCTGCCTGTACGCAATCGGTGGTATTGCCGAACATGGAGGCGGCGATGAGGGGCCGGTCTTCACCTTCCGGGACCACCGTTTCGGCCATTCCGCAAACGCATCCGGCGGCCTGGGAAATGACCTGCCGCGATATCCGGTTGATCCCGCTGACATCGACAATGGAGGGTATCATTACGATGTCCTTGACTCCCACATAGTCGGAGACATCGGCGCCCGCCACGGTTGAAACCATCACTTTGGGCACACCCAAGGGAAGGGCCCGCATGGCCGCCGTGCCGACCGAGGTGCCCGCGCTGCCGCCCATACTGATAAAGGCGTCGCATTTTTTCTCGTGACAGAGTCCCGCCGCTATTTTGCAAATCCCTTTAACCATGGCGGCGACGGCCCGCCCGCGGTCGTTGGCGGCGGCCAATTCGGCCAGATTCTCGCCGGCCGCCGAGGCCACCTCACTGGCCGGGACATCGGGTGTCAGGTGATCCGGTCCCATGATCCCTACATCGATGAGCACAGTCTTATGGCCGCGCAGTTCGATTTGATCCTTTAAAAACGAAAATTCTGTTCCCTTCGTGTCGAGAGAACCGATGATGGCAATCACAGGCATAACGAGGGAATGTATTTAATCGCCGCAATCTTTGTCAAGCAACCCGCGCCGGTGGCTGCCGTGAAAATATTGCGGTTTGGTATTTGCAGAACTTCACTTGCGATTGCTTTTTCTGTAAATATTGCACTAATGTTACCTGAAGAGGCAGATTGATGGGGGAGATAACTATTTCAAGATGGA
>JAJFLT010000446.1 GCA_021772555.1 Opitutales bacterium
GGCACAAGTCCTACTTCGCTCATGCTTACACAACCTAACACTTTTTCTCATTTGTACAAGAGCTTTTCAACAAAGCCAGATAGGTTCTAGAAATGTGCTTGTGAAATAGGTCTCGATCGGGCATATACGGACATTGGGTTCTCTGGCGGAATAATCTCCGGGCGGACTGTCAAATTATGATAAAATCATTACGCAACGCATTCATATCCGGGCTTTTACTGCTCACTCCGGTCGGCGTAACGATACTGGTCATCAATGTCTTGGTCGACTCCGTCGGCAAGCCGGCCCGGGATTTGTTTTTCCCTTTCCTGAAGGATTATTTGGAAGGCAATCCCTGGTTCGCCGGCACCGTCAGCATCGTTTCAACTTTTATCGTTCTTATTTTGATTACCATTGTGGGATGGTTTTCCCAACTCTTAATCGGTCGTTACGTGGTCAAGGCAATCGAAAGGATTTTGAACAATGTTCCTTTCATCCGAACGGTTTACAATACCGTTAAACAGATTATCGACACCTTCAGTTCCCAGAATAAGGCGGTCTTTCAGAAAGTTGTGCTATTGCAGTTTTTTCGCAAAGACATTTATGCGCTGGGCTTTTTAACCGGTAGCGGCAAGGAAGAGATCCGATTCAGGGTAGGCCGGGAGGTGTATAATATTTTCGTCCCCACCACTCCCAATCCCACCAGCGGGTTTCTCGTCATGGTTCCCAAGGAGAATGTTATTGTCATGGATATGCCAGTTGCCGATGGCATGAAATTGATCATCTCCGGCGGCGCCGTTGTTCCCGTCTACAATGAAAAAACGGGACAAACGGAAAATGTAGAAGTTCAGAATCCGGCGGCGGCCTCTCCCGTTGTGGAAAGCACCGTCAATGTTTCAACCGCCTCAGCCTCCGCGACAGGCGATTAATTGACTAGAACCTATCTCAAATTCGAAGATGCCGAACCGCCGGCTTTCCACAGAGGGTTTTCTATTAAGCAAGGAGGCCTCGGGTGAATCCTACCAACGCTATCAGGTTTTTACAGCGGAGCATGGTTTGCTGCTCTGCCTGAACCGGATATCCTCTCGAAAATCCCTTAAAATCCAACCGGATCTTTTTGACCGGGCTCATTTGGAACTGGATAAACCGCAATCAGGAGCGGCCTGGTTTCTTGGGGAATACAATCTCATCACGCGGCACACAGGCATTGCCAGAAATTACAAAACTTTTCTCAGGGCATCGGAATTTGCCACCGCCATGCTCAAAAATCTGGCCCATGTAGAAACATTCGAAAAACTTTACGATTTGACCGCTACCGCGTTCAGGTCCTGGGAAAAAGGATACGATGCGGAAGTGGTTCTTCTCAAATCGCTTTACCTGTTTGCCCGCCAGGAAGGCTATCCAGTCAAAGAAGATTGGTGGCAAGCCATTCCGGCCAAGGAGCGGGAGAAATCCGCCAGCATACTAAATAAAAAAATAGAACTGCTGGAACCTGGTGATCCAGCCTACACCGATCTTCTCGATAACCTTAAAGACTGGATAATACGAAGAACCGACATCCTGCTTTAAGAGGATTGCTGTTGGATTGCGATATGGGATTGCCAAAGCAAGCATTTTTTGGCAGAACTCCCTTTCTTCGTAGAGCCATGAAATACTTGACCAGCATCTGTCTCATGGGCCTGTTCCTGGCCTCTGTTTATCCATTGTGGGCGCAAGAGGAACCCTCGGTTGAGAGTTCGGAAGACGTAGATTCTGAGGATGGAGAAGAAGAAAAAGACCGGGGACCGATGGCCACAGACGCCAATGCAGCCACGCTGATCGATTACCATTTACTGGTGTTGGGAGGGCTGGAACAAATCAAGGCCATCAACGCCATCACCAAAAAAGGCCCCCTGAAGGAGGGGAAAAATTCCTATAACATGACCTGGTATGGCAAAGCCCCCAATAAATATCGGGTCGAGCAGCATTACCGAAAAATGGGCCGTGATCATCGCACCATTCGGGTTTATGACGGGCAAACGGCCTGGACACAGGTGGTCGAACCCAAACCAAAGCCGCCTGCGATCATGGGCAAAGCGGAAGCCAAGGAATTCATCCTGGAGGCTGATTTTTATGGCCCGTTGGTCGACCACCGGACTAAAGGCCACTTTTTTGTCTACGACAGCCAGGCCAAAGTATATGGCAAGCCCGCCCATATCGTGAAAGGTAGGCTCAACACGGGCGCCATCGTTTATTACTACTTTGACGTCAACTCCTACCTTCTGCGCCGTTACGGTTTTTCCGGAAAATTCGCGTCCTCAATGGTCAACGCCGATTACTACCCCAAGGGGTTCCGAAAGATTAATGGCGTGGTCATGGAACATGGGCGCGAATACGTGGCCAACAAGGGAATCTACAAGGAAGTCGATTTTGAAAGCATAAAAGTGAACGAGGAGATTTCGGATAAACTCTTCACCATGCCCAAGAACAAGGAAAATTGGCTGCGCCAAAAGGAAAAGTGATCCTTTTAGCAATGCCCGTTTCTTCTCCCTTTGGCCATGCAGTTCAATCTTAGCGAGCGCAAGGTTTCCTTGAGCGTTCGTGAATTCGCCGAGTTCCGCATCGGTCCCACCGACGCCGGTTTCGGAAAAAGTGGACGGTGGAGAGCCGAAGTAGGCCAGCGCTGGCATCGCGAAATGCAAACACAGGCCTTGCAGGAGCATTCCAAAGCCAATTTTGAAATTCCGATAAAGGGCGTTCTCAAACACAAAAATTGGACTTTTGAACTTCAGGGACGCATCGACCAACTGATTGAAGACGACACACTTATCCTGATTCGTGAAATCAAATCGGTCAATGCGGTGTTACCACAGAATGAGGGAGATTTAGAGGCCATTTATCCATCCCATTTCGTACAATTGGCCACCTATCTGGCCCTGGCCGCGGAGGATCCCGCCTGGCAATTAAAG
>JAJFLT010000447.1 GCA_021772555.1 Opitutales bacterium
GCTCGCGCCGAACTGGATAAAGGATGGATCGGTCAGTTCCTCATGGGGTCTGTCCCAATGAATTCCATCCTTGGAAGTGATGTGCGCCAAATGAGATTGGCTAATGCTTTCACCGGTGTTGTACCACATGCGAAACAGGCCCGTTTCGGCGTCGCGAATGACTGAGATATAAGGCTGAAAATTTCTATCCTCTTTTGCCGTTACAACTGGCTGGGGGAGCCGCTCGGGAGAATGAATGATTCGCCGGATGTTGGCCTGGTCGGCAATCAATTGCCGGTCCAGCATAAGATAAGGTCCGGGTTTATAGGAAACCTCCGGAACCATGGATTCCTCATTTCCCTGAAGGCCGGGGAAAAGCGCGAATAAATGAAAAAAGGTCAGAAGTGCGACTGATTCTATCTTTGACCAGAGAGGAAACAAAACGGAATCAAGGGATATTAGCTTTTTATTCATAAAAGTTACGAGTCCGTTGCAGTATCGCGGTATTCATAAACGACATTTCCCTTTACATCGTGAAAACGGAAGGTGATGGTGGGAGCGCCGTCGATTTCGATCACTCTTTGCGGATGGGCCAGCACTTTGCGAATGCCCTTGGTCAAACTGACGCTAAGGAAACCACCACCGCTACGGTAAAAAGATTGGTAATCTAATTTTTTTCCGGGTCCTTGGAGAACACTCTTATCGCTGGAGGAACCACAGGAAAATTCCCGCAGTCCGCTGATCGGATCGGTTGACATGTATTGCCAATGCCGGTCGCCACTGGTAACATAAAAATTGTTCAGCTTATTTTTCCGGGTCCAATCACGAAACTCTTTACCTTCGCTATAGAAAGCCGGATTGGCATGATTGTCTTCCTGCTCACTATTGTCGGGGCCTACAATGGCAGTCGGACTGACAAGTATTTTAAACGTGGCATCGCTTTCCAAAATGGAACTCTTGAGCCATTCTTTTTGTTCCTTGCCCCAAATAGTTTTATCAGGTCCATCCGGCATATCGTTCGGTGACCTGAAATCCCTGCCTTCAACCAGCCATATTTGGAGACCTTTTCCCCATCGAAAGGTTCGATATAGCTTCGGGCTCATGGGAACCTGTTCGAGAAAAACACCGGCCCCTTCTTCAAATGTGAGCGGTGCAATCCAGGGGGCGTCATAAGTTCGCCAGCAATCATCAAAAAAAGTATCGTGGTCATCCTTTTCCCAATATGCGGGCACATGGCGGAGATAATCTTTAATCAATGGCAAGGCATACATTCTCTGCCAATGCAGTCGGCACAGATCCACCGTTTTGCCGCGTGGGTTATCCCGATCATAATATACACTGTCACCCGTAAATACGCTGAAACTCGGATAATCTTGAAAATGTGGCTCCAATCGGCTCATGGCGGGAAAAACCTGAAATCCGTCCGGATGATCTCTTTGATAATAAATCTGGCAGGTGTTGACCGTAAACCAAACATCTTCCCACTCATCAGGCGACGCCGCAGTTTTAAATGAGCCCAACTCACTTGCAGTCACAGCAGCGCCCTCGGAGCTACGCCCTTCCAATTGGATATAATAACGCTGGGCCGAATCCAGGTCCGTCAGTTGAAACTGATGTGTAAAGTCAGCGCTCGAATTCACGGGCTTCCATGTGGTCCAATCGGCACCGGAAAATTCTGGCGTTTTAGCCAGCGCCAGCCTGACTTCTCCTTGCGCGCCGGGAGCGGCGCCCTCCCATTGACCAACCGGTATATCCGGGAATTCAACAAAGACCCTAGTTTTACTCATTTTCGGAAAAGGGACAACACCATCTTTATTGGCTTCCGGGGCCTCAGTGAGCCGAGTCCAGACTAAGGCGCTATTTTGTGAAACTTCACCGATTTTGAAACCGGTGGCAAAATAAACGTCGCCACCCCCAAAACAGGTCAAGTTTATGAATAAAATCACTATCGCAGTATTTAATTTAATGAGAACCTTCATTCTGTTTTCCAATAGATTACAATAACAGGATTAAAATGAGAAATGCTTATACTTTTTCTTTCCAATTTTCGTGTAATGAACTAACTTAACAAATTGCACCATTGTCATTCAGGTTTCAACATGGATGACAATTTTTTCCACTAAAGTATTCCAGTATTATTGCTAATGCGAATCATTAATTTATTCAATCCTGGGCGCCTTGTGTTTGGCAAAGGATGCATCACGCAATGCGCCGAAGATATTTTGTCGAGGAAGCTGAAATCCGTTTTTATCGTGACCGCCGATCCTGTCGCGCAACTTGCTGATTCCCTGGTCAAGGCCATTGAAAATGGTGGCGCCAAAACCACCGTATACAGTGGGATCAATACAGAACCATCCATCGGCATGTTCACGAATACTTTGCTGGCGGCGGCATCCGACACGCCCGATGCCATCGTCGGCCTGGGTGGCGGTAGTCCACTCGATGTTGCAAAACTGGTAGCAGCTTTGTTGGGTTCCGAACAACAAATTGAAGACATTCTGGGAATCGGATTGTTAAAAAGCAGAAATACCTATTTGGCCTGCATCCCGACAACGTCCGGCACCGGGAGCGAAGTATCCCCAAATGCCATCCTTTTGGACGAAAAGGACGGTCTGAAAAAAGGAGCGGTCAGCCCATTCCTGGTGCCGGACGGCTCATTCGTCGATCCTCTACTAACGGTTTCCGTTCCCGCCCCCGTAACCGCTTCCACCGGTCTTGACGCCATGGTCCATTGTATCGAAGCCTACGCAAATAAATTCGCGCATCCGACCGTGGACATTTATGCCATTGAGGGTATTCGGCTGATAGCTGCAAACTTGAAAAGAGCGGTCGAAAATGGCAGTGATGTCGAGGCCCGGACGCAGCTTTCTCTGGGCAGTCTTTACGGGGGTCTATGCCTGGGTCCGGTCAATACGGCCGCCGTCCACGCCCTTGCCTATCCCTTGGGAGGCGAATTCAAAATTGCCCACGGAGTCTCCAATTCCTTGCTGCTTCCCCATGTCATCGAGTATAATCTGGAATCCGCTGTCGAGCGTTATGCCGACATTGCAGTGGCCATGGGAGTGGAAAAAGACTCCTGTGCAAAAGAGACGGCCCATAGAGGTTTGCTCAGGATGAAAGAACTTTCTAAACAATGTGGAATCCCACAGCACATGGCGGATCTGGGCGTGCCTTTGGAGTCCATTCCAAAACTTGCCGCTTCCGCCATGACGGTGACCAGACTACTGAAGAATAATCCCCGTGAAATAACCGAAAAAGCTGCTTGTGCCATTTACCAGGCGGCCTATTAATAAATCGATTATTTAATATTATGATAGAAACTGTAAAAAAGAATAAACACAGCGGTATAATTGTGCCAATGGTAACTCCCTTTACCCCCACACGCCAACTCGATGAAACCGCCGTATGCCGTTTGATCGAACATATCCTGACAGGTGGAGGAAACGGTATTTTTGTTTTAGGGACAACCGGGGAAGCCCTCTCCATGCCATTTTCCATGCGCAAGCAATTGATCAGCCTGGCGGCAAAAGAAGTTGGCGATAAAGGGCTTTTTTATTCCGGTATTGCGGACAATTGCCTGGAACATTCATTGCAGTTGGCACAACATTCCCATGATTGCGGAGTCGATGCCGTGGTTGCGCACCCGCCATTTTACTATCCCGTCAACGGAGAAGTTCTTTTCGAATACTACGAAGAGATGGCCAATCGCGTGGAAAGCCCTCTTTTAATTTATAACATTCCACAAACGACAAACTTGTCCGTGCCGTTGGAAGTTGTGGAAAAATTGCATACGCACCCAAATATAATTGGAATTAAAGACTCAGAGAACAATGCCGAACGTTTAAGTGAACTTAACAACCGCCTCGGCGGAAAAGAGGATTTTGCCATATTGGTTGGCTGCACAGGCCTTTCCTTGAAAGTCCTCAACGAGGGTTCCGATGGCTTGGTTCCAAGTTCCGGAAATTTTGATCCGGAAAGCGCCCATCAACTCTATGAAAATGCGATTTCCGGGAATGCGGTAGGCGCGGCGACAGCACAAACCCGAATGAATGAAGTTGTCTCTACGTTCCAGAAAGGAAGAAATTTACCGCAAACAATTGCTGCCTTGAAGACGGGTTTGCATTCACTCGGCCTGTGTGGAAAAACGGTCTTGCCCCCATTAGTATCTCTCGGCGATGAGGATTCTCGTTCCGTTGTTGACGACCTTCAAAATTTGGGCGAATTCAAGGCTTTAGTCTGAACAAACCGGGTCCAGGTTCTCACCTCGTGCTAAACTGTATCCGACCCAGTTTATTGGAATGATTGGAATCATTGCCGACGATTTGAGCGGGGCGGCCGAAATGGCCGGGCTGACATTTCGTTACGGACTCGATTCGGTCATTTGCCTACATCCCGATTCGGGAAATTTAGAAAATGAGGTAATCATTTTAGATACCGATTCTCGCTCTCTGACCAAAAAAGAGGCTACCATGATTATGGAAAAAGCGGGAAATGAGTTGTTCAAGAAAAAACCCGACTGGATTTATAAAAAAGTGGATTCGGTATTTCGTGGAAACATTGCCATAGAGCTGGAAACTTTAAGTCGCGTAATTAGGCATAAACGCACGCTTTTAATTCCCGCCAATCCTTCCCTGGGGCGAACCATCCGTAGTGGCGACTATTATATTCACAATCGTCTTCTGGATAAAACCGACTTTGCCGCTGACCCTGAACTTGCAGAAGTAACGTCAAGTGTAGTCAAATTACTGAACCCTGCCCATGCCGACGAGGCTGTTTCATTAAAATCGGGAGATTCGATCGCGGAAGGCAAAATTGTTATCGGAGACGCGTGCTCGACCGATGACCTGGTTGGCTGGGCGGAAAAAATCGAAGATGACGTACTACCAGCAGGCGGGTCCGATTTTTTAGCTGCAATCCTGAAAAAGAAAGGCTTTCACCCAACTGCCAAAACCATATCAAGTGAAATTAAATGGCCTTTGCCATCTTTGCTTGTGTCAGGCACGGCTTCCTTGTCCGGCCGAAATAGAATTGATGAGGCCGAGCGAAATGGCATTCCCGTTTGCCGTATGCCGAAAGAACTGATTCAGCCAAATTGCGATTGCGATGAATTTATAGTAAATTGGCAAAAGGAAGTATCCACCAACTTGCAAAAAAGGAATCTGGTGATTGCAACCGTTGGGCTTCCAAGAACGAATGATCTGAGAGCGCCATCGAGAATTGTTGATCACTTATTTGCACTGACGAAGCGTCTATTCGAAAAACAAAAAATCGGACATCTATGGATCGAAGGAGGAGCCACCGCATCCCGCATCATTCGCGGTCACGGATGGGATTTCCTAAAAGCAGTTCACGAATGGGATAGAGGCGTGGTGTCATTAACAACCGGGAAGAAAAACACTCCAATCCTAACGATTAAACCGGGGAGCTATCCCTGGCCCAGGGATATATGGGAAGGACAGGAAATCATAATATCATGAAACCATTAATCGCAATTACCATGGGCGACGCAAGCGGAACGGGACCGGAGCTCATTACCATGGCCCTGTCGAATCCCGAAGTCGCCACCACCTGCCGCCCTGTCGTTATCGGGGAAGCCAAAACAATGGAGGAGGCTTTTGAGATTACGGGATTGCCGGGAGCGGTAAGAAAAATTCATAGCCTTGAGGAGGCCCGATTCGAAGAAAATAGCGTCAATGTTCTGGACCTTGAAAATATCGACACGGCCAAACTCAAGCGCGGTGAAATTAATCTTATGGCGGCCAAAGCGGCTTTTGAATTTATTAAGTCAGTGGCAGAACTTGCTTTGGAAAATAAAGTCGCCGCCATCGTTACTTCGGCCATTAACAAGGAAGCCTTGAACAAGGCTGGTTTTCACTATGACGGCCACACCGGTTTACTGGCGGAGTTGTGCGGCAACCCTCCCGTCACCATGATGCTGGCGGCGGGCAATTTACGGGTCGGCCATGTCAGCACTCATGTATCTTTGAGCGAGGCCATCAACAGAATCCAGCCGGACCGAATATTAAGAGTGATCGAGCTTATGAATGCCGGTATTGGCGATCTCGGCATTACAAACCCCAGAATTGCCGTAGCCGGGCTCAATCCCCATGCCGGAGAGGGCGGACTTTTCGGAGATGAAGAAGCCAAATTTATTGCGCCGGCGATCGAGGAAGCTCGCCGATTGGGCATCGATGCATCCGGTCCTCACCCGGGCGATACGGTATTTTTTCGAACTTTAGAGGGAGAGTTTGACGGCGCCGTAGCCATGTATCACGATCAGGGCCATGTGGCCGCCAAAATGCTCGGTATCTGGAAAGGCGTCAATATTACGCTCGGCCTACCGATTATTCGCACTTCGGTGGAGCATGGCACCGATTTTCAAAATGCGGGCACAGGCAAGGCGGATCCGAGAAGCCTTCTCCAGGCAATAAAACTGGCCACCGTGATGGCAAAAAATCGCCGCCCCTGAAGCCTTCCTGATAATATTACGTTATGGCAAGGCTTTCCACTTCCCCTTCCCGGCTGCGTAGTGGATGATCGCTTCCGTGTCTTGAATTATCCGGTTTCGGTTCGGAATCATAATCGATAATGCTACAGAGACGGCCTTTGTCCGAGTGATTGGCCGCTGAGGCGTGCAAAGTCAATACGTCAAAAAACAGGGCATCGCCGGGTTCCATAACGGCATAAACAATCTGGCTGGTATCGATCCCACTTTCTTCGATCATAAAATCTTCGCCGTGATGGTGCTTGATCAAACCGTTCTTATGGGAACCGGGAAGAACTTCAATACACCCGTTTTCCCTGGTCGCTTCATCAATGGCCATCCAAACGGTTACCTGGCGCTGGTTCATATGATCCCAATAGGCCCAATCCTGGTGCCAAGGTTTTCGCCTCCCACCGCGTGCCGCCTTGAAAAGCAATTTGCTCGAATGGTAATAAATCTCGGACCCGATTAGCTGTTCCACAACATCCAGTATTTTATCGCTTCCGGTAACTTTGCGGAATGCCTCTTCATTCCACCACGGTTCCTTCACCGCGCGTAAAGTAGAGCGTGCAGGTGTCCCATCGGTTTCAATTCTTTCAAACTCATATCGAGTTTTTCCTTTGGTAAAATTCTGAAATCCACCGGCTTCGGCCTCCTCATCAATCCTCTTTCGAAGGTCTTGAATAGTCTGGATTTCTTCCTCGTTCAATAGGTTCCTTATGAGAATGTATCCATCCTCATTGTACTGCTTCAATCTATCATCATTCATGGTAAAAAAATTCAATTTTATCAGACAAGAATTATATCTAAGCTTGCCGTAATAAACGGTCAATCCAAAGCGATGTGTATATGAAAAATTATCACTGCAAAAATGAAATATACTGGACGGCGCTATCGTTATATCGCAAACTGGGACTATAACTAAAATGAGCAAGCAACCTAATCTGTTAATTCTTTGGACCGATCAACAAAGGGCCGATACTTTAGCCTGTTACGGCAACGATTACACAGAAGCGCCTAATATCAACAAACTTGCTGAATCGAGTTTTGTATTCGAAAACGCTTATTGCTGTCAGCCGGTTTGCACGCCGTCGCGGGCCAGTATTCTTAGCGGTCTGTGGCCCCACACCCACGGATCGGTAACGAACAATATTCCGCTCGACCGCAGGGTGAAAACTATCGCTGAAATGGTAAGCGATGATTACCTCTGCGCCTATTTTGGGAAATGGCACCTGGGCGATGAAGTTGTGGCACAGAGGAATTGCCGGGAATGGATCAGTATCGAGGATGGCATTTACCGGCCCCATTACTCTAAACCGGAATACCTCGAACTGCGCAGCTCCTACCATCATTTCCTGGTTAAAAATGGTTATTCCCCGGACGATGTGGACGATAGCGGAGGAGCGGTTTTCTCTCGGCACTTTGCCTCCGCCCTGGCCGAGCCATACACCAAAGCTTCTTTCCTTGGGGATGTATCGGCTGAATTTTTGAGCAGGCAAAGTGGAGACCGTCCTTTTCTTCTTAATGTCAATTTCCTCGAACCGCATCCGCCGGTTTTTGGCCCATTGAATAATCTTTATGAGCCGAACGATCTTCCCGTTGGAGACGCCTATCTAAAGCCACCCGGCAGCGATGCCTCAGAACGGAATCGGCTGGACTCGGAAGGCTACGTAAATGGAGGTTTCAAAAACTACCCGCTGAAAACGGAATGGGATTGGCGTCGGCTGCGGGCCAATTATTGTGGGCTGATCACGCTGGTCGATCGGGCCGTGGGCAAAATCATTTCCGCTCTCGAAGAATCGGGACAAATGGAAAATACGATCATCGTTTACACTTCCGATCACGGTGAAATGATGGGAGACCACGCCCAGATGGGAAAGGGTGTACTCTATGAAGAATCCACTCGAATCCCTTTCTTTATGCGAGTTCCCTGGTTGTCGGAGAATGGGGAAATGATCCACGGCAGGGTCAGCCAAATCGACCTAGTCCCGACGCTCCTCGATCTGATGGAGCAACCTGTGGGCGAACACTTACAGGGGCGCAGCCTGCAACCCGTACTCAAGGGGGAAGAAAATTTGCAAGGCAACGATGTCATCATTGAATGGAACGAGCCGGACAACGAGAAGCAGCAGTGGCGCACAATTGTCAGCGCTGATGGCTGGAAATTAAACCTCTGCGCCCATGACCGATGCGAGCTTTACGACCTCAATTCCGATCCCTGCGAATTAACCAACCGATTCAAAGACGCTTCTCAGATCGACCGGATTGATAAACTAACCGAACGAATCAGATCCTGGCAGGCAAATACGGGAGACATCGTTACACTGCCGTCCTGAATTGATTCTAGGTGAAGTGGTATCGTTACCGGTTTGGCCTTATAAAAATCTGCTCGTGAAAGATCGGGCGAGACCAACCACGGAAGTTGTTTTCCGGGCTGCATTCCAAGGGAATGTTACCTAGACGCGTACTGGCGCCCCAAATTCTGTACATCGATCCAATACAGATATGGGGAACTTCCTCGGTGTGTAAATCCCTGACCTTGACGAGCGCCTCGCGTCGCACTTCGGGATCGACCGTATAAAGAGCGCGCCGAATAAGTTGTGTCGATTCCCAAAGCCACGGAGGGCCTTCAATCGATGCATTGCGATGCCAAAAAGGCGTTGTGGATGACCAGATGGCCCAGATATGCGGCGTTGTCAGCGGATCGGCGCCCCCTTTTTGAAACCAAATATAAACATCATACTCCCCGTTCATCCGGCGTGGAAAAATGATTTCCTCTTTGGCCAGATTCAAATGTACCCTAACCCCAATTTCTTTCCAATGATCGGCGACCAATTCGGCCACATCCGGGAAACCGGAAGTATTGATAACGTCGATGATCAACTCGAAAGGGGTTCCGTCTTT
>JAJFLT010000448.1 GCA_021772555.1 Opitutales bacterium
CCGGTCACCTTCGGCATACTTACCACCATGGCCGCATTTTTACCGCTGGCCGGAATCGAGGGCCGCCGGGGCCAGTTCATTGCCCAGATTCCCTTGATTGTCATACCTGTGCTTTTCTTTTCGCTGGTGGAGTCCAAACTGATTCTGCCGGCCCACCTCAAGCATATCAAGACGGGCCGAAAGAAAACCGAGCTTAACATCTTGTCGCGATTTCAACGCAGATTCGCCGACGGCCTGGAAAGGTTTGTCATTATTTATTACCGCCCGTTGCTGGAAAAAGCCCTCAGGCGGCGTTACCTCACGCTTTCAATTTTTTTAGGGCTCTTCATTGTCATCGGGGGCCTCGTGGCTGGCGGCAAGGTGCAATACATTCCCTTCCCCCGTATTCAAAGCGAACGGGCCACAGCCAGACTGCTCATGCCACTGGGCACTCCCATTGAGATAACCGCTCCCCATATCAACCGGATGGAAAAGGCGGCCCAGGAATTGCAGGACAAATACCGGGATGCCGATGGCCACAGCGTGGTCGAGAACATATTGACCACCATCGGGGGTACCGGCGCCACCCGCGGCGGCCGTCCCCACATGGGGGAAGTGGTTTTCGAGATAACTCCGCCCGAAGATCGCCAGACCGATGTCACCAGCCGTGACTTGATGAATGAATGGCGAGAAATGATCGGGGTCGTGCCCGGCGCCCAGGAACAGAATTTTCGTGCTGAAATCGGCCGCAGCGGAGATCCCATCGATGTCCAATTGACGGGTCCCAGCTTTGAAAGCCTTTCCCTCCTGGCCGATCAAATCAAGGAGGAACTGACCAAATACCCGGGTGTTTTCGACATCATGGATAATTTTCAGGATGGCAAACAGGAAATCAAGCTGGCCATCAAACCGGAGGCGGAAAATTTGGGCCTGACCATGTCCGACCTGGCCCGGCAGGTGCGTCAAGCCTTCTATGGAGACGAGGCCCAGAGAATTCCCCGGGGCCGTGAGGATGTGCGTGTCATGGTGCGTTATCCAGTGGACGAACGGCGCTCCCTGGCCAATTTGGAAACCATGCGCATACGCACTCCCGATGGCGCCGAAGTGCCTTTTTCCACCGTGGCCGAGGCTACCCGCGGGCGCGGGTTTTCCACCATCCGGCGCATCGACCGCAACCGCACCATCAATGTAACGGCAGACGCCAACAAGGAACAGGTGAACCTGGAGGATGTGAAATCCGAATTAAGCCTGTTTCTGGATGATATAGTGCCGGGCCACCCCGGCGTTTACTGGACCTTCGAGGGCGAATCACGCGAGCAGCGGGAATCAAACAGCAGTTTCCTGGGCGGCATGGTCTTTGTGGTTTTCACTCTTTACGGTTTGATGGCCATCCCCTTTCGTTCCTATATCCAGCCCCTGATCGTCATGTCGGTTATTCCATTCGGATTGGTAGGGGCCGTTTTGGGGCATATACTGATGGGTATGAACTTGAGCTTTTTCAGTATTTTTGGAATGCTCGCGTTAGCTGGCGTAGTAGTTAATGACTCCCTTGTCATGGTGCATTTCGTCAATAAGGGCCGCAAAGACAACATGCCGTTGTTGACCGCTGTGCGATCAGCGGGAGTCGTTAGGTTCAGGGCCATACTGTTGACCTCGTTAACAACCTTTTCCGGGTTGATGCCTCTTATTTTCGAAAAATCGACCCAGGCCCAATTCCTGATTCCGATGGCTGTATCGCTGGGCTTCGGCATTCTTTTTGCCACCTTTATAACCCTGTTCCTGGTGCCCATTAATTATCTCATATTGGAAGATCTAAAGTTCATGCTCTCCAAATTTTACGGCCTGCGCTATCATCAAGAGGTGCGGTGGGAAGATCCCTGCGAAGCCGACGGTACGGGAGATAATCTACTCGGTTCGGATCCCGAAACCCCACCGTTGGCCAATCCTTCCTGATATAGATCTGGAGCGTAACTTAACGCAGGCTTAATCCAGGAATTGGTGCATGATCAATGCGTCCACGAGACCGAGTCGCTGATGTTTGAATGCTTTTGGAAGGACGCCCACTACTGAAAATCCGAGTTTTTCCCAAAGACCGAGGGCGGCCTTATTGGTGCTTACCACAAGATTGAACTGCATTGCCTTGTATCCTGCCTTTTTCGCCTCGGCCAATGAATGAGTGCACATCGCTCGACCCAAGCCTCGGCCCTGCTGGTCAGGATTGACCATAAAAGAGGCGTTGGCCACATGGGAGCCTTGTCCCGGCATATTGGGCCTTAAAATGTAGGTGCCAACGATTGCACCATCCAGATACACGGCAAAAACTGTTGAAATCGGATTAAACCAGGCGGTAAAGGCCTCCTCTTTGCCGATATCCGGAGGATAGGCGTAGGTGTCGCCGCTAGCCACAACCGCCTGGAAGATTGGCCAGATTTCTTCCCACTCCTCCGGGGTTGCCCGACGTATCTCGGTCATCGCCTGCCCTTTTTATCTAGACCGGAGAGGATTATTCTCCATCCTTGGCCAGCAGAGCCTGGAATCTCGGGTCATCCCTTAAATTATCCCAGTCCCAGCTATTTCGCAATTCGCCCAATGTCAATTGTCCGGGGATTGAAAGCAGGTATTCTATTTTATCAACAGCCTTATCTGACTCGCCCACATCGCCATATATTTTGGCCAGGTTTTCCAGGTAAGCATAACCAAGAAGCGCATCTTTGCTGATCGGCATCAATTCCACAGCTTCGAATCCCTCGCGGATGGCGTCTTCTTTTCGCCCCATGAGCCCATATACCTTACCTAAAGCCGCATGGTAGCGGGGATCATTCTTATGCTCTGGCAACGCCGATTCGAGATAGGCAACAGCTAAATTAAGAGACTCTCGGGATTTTTCCAATTCACCCAATTTATGGTAAAGCATACCCTTGAAGAATTCTATATGAAAGATACCATCTTGTTGTTCTAACACTTGTTGCGGAAACGTTACTCCAAGTTTCAGGACGCCATCATAATCCCTTTCATGTAACAACAGTCTAACCCTCATTCTGGTAACCATGAACCCGGGATCGAAATTATCGGGAAGTTCCGCCAGAACCTCCTTCAGGTAGGAGGTGTCGCCCTTCCATTCCAGCAATAAGATCCCTTTTTCAGCTGCAAGCTGTAGGGACTCTGGAGCCAACTTGAGGGCTTTATCAAAAAGATTCACTGAGGTGGGAAAATCCCGTAAGAGATGGTAGGTGCTGGCCAGGCTGGCAATAAATCCAACATTGCGGGGATCGAGTTCGGTTGCTTTTCGCAGATTGTCAATACTCTCCTGCCACTTGCCCTGGCGGCGCTGGGTGTAAGACAGGATCTCATAGGCTTCGGCATTATTGGGCATTTTATTCATTACCTTGAAAAGGATTTCCTGGGCACGGTCATAATCCTGGAACCCATGATAATAATACCAGGCCAGAGCCGTTTGCCCCTCCGGGAGATCGGGTTGTAACTGTAGTGCCCGATCCACTGCCTCTTTCGACTTTTGCAGGCGCTCTTCGGTGTGGTCCCAGACAAACCAGTAGAATTCGCTGTGCAGAACGGAAAGCTGCGCATAAGCCAGTGCAAAGGTCGGGTCCAGCTTGATCGCCCGCTCGTAAAGCCTTTCCGCCTGTATGGCTTCCTCTTCGTTCCCTCTGGATCGAAAATGGTAATCCCGGGCCTTCAGGTAAAAGTCGTACGCCTCCGTGTTTTCAGTAAGTATGCGTTCGATGCTCTCTTTCTCCTCCGGGGTGAGGGTGGCTTTGAGGGCTGTTACGATCTCTTCCGCAATCATCGATTGCAGTTCGAAGATATCCGTCAAATCCCGGTCGTAGTTTTCCGCCCAAAGATGTTCGTCGGTGCGCGCGTCGATCAACTGGGCGGAGATCCGCACCCGCAAACCGGAACGGCGCACACTGCCTTCGAGGATGGCGCCCACCCCGAGAGCCTCCCCGATTTCGCGCAGGTTGTGGGCCTTGTTCTCATATTGCATAACCGATGTGCGGGAAATCACTTTGAGAGCCTTTACCTTGGACAAATTGGTTAAAATATCTTCGTGGATACCTCGGGTAAAATAAGCATTCTCACGGTCATCGCTCAGGTTGTCGAATGGCAGCACGGCAATGGAATCGTAGGAGGGAAGTTCCGGCGCTGGCTTTACCGGTACCGGCTCGTTCATTTCGATGATTACTTTGGGTGGCCGCAGATAGAGAGATAAAACAATCAGCACGGCCGCCGTCCCTAACAGTATTTTCCGGCGTCTCTTTTTCGTTAACGGTTTTGACGCGGGTTTGGCCGCAGCCTCCGCGTCTTTTTCCCAGGGAAGGACGACATCGAAAATTTTCACCGAAGAATCGATATTTTTCAATTCCTGTTCACCTCGGGAAGACCATTGCATATCCAGTTTATTCCGCACCTGAGCATAAACCTGGTCGGAGATGCAGACACCGCCGGGTTTGGCCAATGGCTGGATGCGGGCCGCGATGTTAACCCCGTCTCCGTGCACTTTTTCTCCTATGTGGACGACATCGCCCAGATGGATGCCTATTCGCAGCAGGATTTGGCGCTCACTCGATTCGGGAGCGTTGCGGCTGTATAACGCTTTCTGCATTGCCAGGGAGCACTCCACAGCTGCCAGGGCACTCGTGAATTCGAGGAAGAAGGCGTCGCCGATAGTCTCGATCTCTCTTCCCCCGTAACGGGAGAAAATCGGGCGCAGAAGATCGCGATGCTCCTCCAGCAGTTCGAGGCTGAGAGCTTCATCCTTTTGCGCCATGGCGCTGTAGCCCACGATATCCGTGAACATGATGGCTGCCAATCGCCTTTGGTGTTCGCTATCCATTTACAATCATCCAGAATTAATAGGGTGCGGTATGGTTTCCCCACTATGATCGGTATCATGCCATTAAGTCCGCTGCACGGGAAAGAGCAACGAATAAGCGACGCGATGATTCGTGCTAATACTTTATGCCTGAGCATAAACCGCTTGCTTAAATACCGGTTATCGGAACCGGTGGTGGCAGCAAACTCATTGAGGGGCTGCGTTGCGGGCTTCTCCGCCGCCGCCGGAATTATGGAGAAATTCTTTAATGGATTCCATTTCCTTCTCTTTTAGGCTAGCCCGGTGGAGGACCCTGTCGCCCACTTCGAGCAAGTTTTTTTCCAGCATCTGGGTTTTTCGAGTGGGAGCGGAGAGGAATTGCCGGGCCTCTTCAAACTGCTTCTGATCCCTGCCGTCCACCAGAAAAGGCAGGTTACCAATGTAAAGCAACGGGGTTTTTTTGGAAATGACGGCGTAATTTTTTATCATCCAGTTTAAAACCATGGGCTGGAGTTGCGGGTCCTTGCTCAAACTTTGGGGAATGGCCGTGGATTCATGGGGACGTAGATCCGCTTTGAGGCTGTAATCGAGAGCATGGTCCGCCATTTCAGGTCTCCTGAAACTGCCCAAAGCGTTCAGCAATCGGCTCCTCTCGGCCGGCGATTCTGATGATTCGAATATTGCCCGAATTCTCTCGAACAGTTCGGCGTCGCCGTGAAAAGCAGTTGCCGCCAGGGCCGCCCCGGCCAGGGAAGGATCGACGCTATCCGCTTTTTCCAGATAGGCCGATGCGAGGGATTCAGAGTGTTTCCGGATTTCGGGATCATTGCCCCTGCCCCCCAGCTTGGCCATCAAGGTGGCCCTCAAGGATGAGACCGCATCGCCTTCGCCCTCCACACGTTGCAACCCAATTCTATTCAATGCCGGTTTCAGGGTGGTCCGCAAATAGGCGCGGTATTCCTCCTCCGTATCTTCGGTGATGAAGGAAAGGTGCAGGCTGCTGACGGCTCCGGCCAGCGCTTGCAAGACCTCGGGGGAAGTATCGTTGGCCAATAGACCGAGTGTTTGCAAATAGGTCTGGCCGCGCATATTCCCCGCCTTGAAAAGAGCCGTCAGGTTATCGATAAAGCCGACCCTTTCCCGTAGTTCGAGAATTTCAGCAGAGTTTTGGGCCAGATTTTTAAAAACCTTCGGTTGCACCTGCCAGCGGTAGTAGCTCTTTTCTCCGACGTTGGGATGGAGCCACGAAATGGACCCCTCGGCGGGAAGATCGAAGGTTTGGGAATTTTCCGAAAGCAGCAGTTTTTCCGTCCGGGTTCCATGACCGTCCCAGTAACGCAGGACAACGGGTATCTGCCATAGAGTGGCCCCGGGCATCTCCAGGCCGTAGTTGATGAGGCGTTTTTGCGCCAGACGGAGCCGGTTGCCGGGTAGGATTTCAACGCTCACCAAAGGCACTCCGGCCTGGTCGATAAAGCTGCCCATGAGAGCGGTCAAATCGCTTTCCGTATACTTGTCGAGGGTTGACCAGAGATCATCAGATGCGGCATTGCCCCAGGCGAAAATCTTCATGTATTCCTGCATGCCCCGGCGGAAATTTTCCTCCCCCATCCACTGTTCCACCATTCCCAGGACAGCCATGCCCTTGTTGTAGGAGAGTCTGTCGAACATTTTATTGGGATCATCGGAGGCCAGGTGTTGGCGGCGGATGGTCGGAGTTGAGGGCAGGGCGTCGATCCTCATGGCTTTTTGC
>JAJFLT010000449.1 GCA_021772555.1 Opitutales bacterium
GAATCCCCATTCCCCTACCCGGTTGGCACGGTCGTTGTCAAAGAGACCTACAGCAACAAGTCGGCCTGGGAAAATAAAAAGAATCCCGTGTTAACGGTTATGGTCAAACTGCCCAAGGGCTCGGCCCCCACCTCAAACGACTGGGAATTTTACATGGGGGGCAACGGTAAGAAAAAGGGCCGCGGAATTGACTCCAAATGGGGCAAGTTCTGCACCGATTGCCACATAAACGCAGTTGGCACGGACTTTCTCTTTATCAACTCCGACTTTCTGGCCAACGAAGAAAAATAAGCTTTCTTGATTTTCTGCCTCCTATTCATTTCATTGGGGCATTGACAAAAGCTCAGCTTTAGAGAGAATCTTTTTATCCCCCCCCGCCGACGTTAAACCGCGCCGGGAACCTGTAACCCTGATTTGATTTAAAACTTATGAAAATATTTTTCCGGAAACCATCTTCAACCATGCTTTTTGTTATCGCTACAGGTTTCCTTATGACCTGTGTGGCTCAAGCCGCAGTTGAAACCTACAAGTTCGATCCGTCACATTCCAGTATATCTTTCAGCGTGCGGCACTTCTTCAGCCCTGTTCCGGGAAACTTTTCCGACTTTACCGGGACCATCAAATATGATCCCGAAAGTCCGGCCAACAACAGCGTCGAAGCGGTCATCAATGTCGGCAGTGTAGATACCAATAACGCCAAACGGGACAAGCACCTGCAATCGGGGGACTTTTTTAACTCCGAATCCCATCCCACCATGACTTTTAAGAGCACAAGTTGGGAATCCGCCGGCGAAAATAAATTTAAAGTAACAGGCGATCTCACCATCCTCGAAACGACCAGGTCGGTTGTTCTCGATGTGGAATTGCTGGGTTCCGGTGAAGTGGGCAGCGGTGAAAGAAAAAAGTACATCAGCGGGTGGACGGCCACCACCGACCTCAAGCGCACCGATTTCGGAATCGATTACGGTTTGCTCTCGGTCATCGGGGAGGATGTTTCCATCGCAATAACGGTGGAAGCGATTCGGCAGTAAGAGTCAAATCAGGGCGGAGATGACCGCGGGAAAAAATAGAACCCGTGCATTCGTCTTTGGCGGGAAGAACGCCCTCCTGCATATTGCCGGATTATTCTCGGTTGGGCTTTATGTTTACCTGGCCTTGCTTTCCAATCAGGAAGATCCGGTCGATCTGATAGCCTTTTGCAGTCTTCTGGGCGGGACATGGGTTCTCTTGCTCGGGCTGCTTATTTATTGTTTCAAAACGCGAGCCCTTCCCAAAACCAGAACAATTCTGGCCTGGGCCATAATTTTCCGCCTCGCCGGATTGGCCGCGGAGCCCGTGTATGAGGATGACTATTTCAGGTTTCTCTGGGATGGATGGGTTTTCGCAGAAACCGGTAACCCCTACGGGATTCCTCCCATGGAATACTTTTCCGACCCGGGTATTCCAAAAGAAATCGGTTACGCCCTGGAACGCGTCAACAATCCCGATGCGCCCACAATCTACGGCCCTGTGCTGCAGGGGCTCTTCGTTCTCAGTTATTGGACAGCTCCGGGCAACTTGTTCGTCTTGAAACTATTTTTTCTTTTCTTCGATATTGCTCTGCTGGCCCTCATGGCGCGTTTATGCAAAGGAAAAATCCTGCTTTTTTACGCCTGGTGTCCTCTGCTGATTTTTGAAACCTCTTTCAACGCCCACCCCGATATTGTGGGAGCGGCATTGCTGACAACGGCATTTTATGCTCGTGGGAAAAACCGGCCTTCCTGGGCCATCGCTCTCTGCGCCGCAGCCGCCTCTGTCAAAGTCTTCGCCTTGATCGCTCTTCCATTTTTATCAACCCGAGGAAATCGATTGAAGGATGCCGCGGTATTCTTACTCATCTTTGGATTCCTTCATCTCGCATTTCTGGCTCAAGGCGGCGCCGAATTTGAGGGGCTCTTGATATTCAGCAAATTCTGGGAATTTAACTCGGCCCTTTACGGCCTATTCGGACTATTTTTAAGCCCTGAAATAGCAAGGCCAACCTGCCTCGTTATATTCGCCGGGTCACTCGTGCTTTTATGGTATCGCTGGCAAAAAAGCGGTAATACATCACCACCTCTGGATACTGCTTTCGGCTTATTCTTTCTTTGTTCCCCGGTCATTAACCCGTGGTATTTGCTCTGGCTCCTCCCCTTTGCCACCATGCGTCCACATTTTTGGTCGGTAGCAGCCTTGATTGCGGTTAGCCTAAGCTACATTACAGGGATAAACTTGGGCGATGCCTCGCTGGGCAATTTCAATCATCCCCTCTGGCTGCGCCCATTCGAATTCGGAATTGTCGCCTTAGGGCTCGGTATGGATGCAATCATGCGCCCATCTCTCATCGATTCTAGGATCTCGCAGGATAAACGTAACGAACGTCCAAATAGTATTTAAGCGACCAGAATTGCTTGTTGTTCAATTTCCCGGCGAAACTTTGCACATCAAAACTCTCTGCCACCTCTAACGGAAGTCTTTTTTTAAGCCGATTCAGCATCTTGGTCTGTTTCCTGATACGGTTTTGGTTTTCCGTCATACCATGGGAATTCAATTTCAGTTTCCCGGAATAAATTTGCTGTCCCAGATGATAACGTTCGCTATCAATGACGAGGGGAGCGTTCTCCAGTCTTTGACTTTGGTATGCGGGTCCCGAATGAGTCGGTTGGTTATTGTAGCTACCGGAGCCGTTTAAATATATGACGGGCAGAAACGTTAATGAGAAAAATATTAATAAAGAGGCGTTTGTTTTCATAGAATTGTTTAGAACCTATCTCAAATACGCAGATGAATGATGTTTGTAGCGCCACGGTGGCTGATGCCAGGCGGCTTTGCGCCCAGATGGGCTTGGAGCCCCTCGGGCGCAAACCAACGCCACAGGTGCCATTGTGCCGCACAAATCCTTCGGACAGAGGTAATTATGTGTTTGAGCGGCGTTCCGTCGGGGCCGCAGGGCTACCAAGCCCGGCAAGCCCCGTCGCGCCTTGCTCCAAGCCCATAATTGCTCTCTGCATCATCATCATCGAATTTGAGATAGGTTCTAGTCAATTAGAGATAGTATAAAAACAATTATTCCACATTTTTTTCAGCGCTTTGATCGGATATTGCGATTAGAACCCGGTAAATGACTAGCTGGAATATTGCGGTCAATCAATCGCTCCTGGCAATAGCATCAATGGAGACGGATAAACATTTTCAACCAGCGGATCGCGACAACACCCTTGTCGTCATTCCCGCTTTTAACGAGGAGAAAACCATCGGGAGCGTCGTGCGGGTCCTTAAAAGCCTGTATTTCGAGAACATCCGGGTCGTCGATAACGCCAGCACGGATGCGACCGCGGAAAGAGCCAGGGAAGCGGGAGCTGCCGTATTCAGTGAACCCAAAAGAGGTTATGGTAAAGCCTGCCGAACCGGTTATGAAAATGTTGCCGAGGACATCGAATGGATCTTTTTTTGCGACGCCGATGGTAGTGATGATCTGGCTATGACACCCGAATTTCTACGAGCTTCGCGAAATCACTCATTCGTCCTGGGAAACCGACGCTGGTCAACCGAGGGGCGCAATGCGATGACCGTAGCGCAGAATCTCGGAAACGGCCTGGCCACCAGCCTGATTCGCTTCGGATGGGGATTCCACTATTACGACCTCGGCCCGATGCGGCTCATCCGGTGTGACGCTCTCGAAAAAATAAATATGCGCGATCGCAATTACGGTTGGACGGTGGAAATGCAGATTCGGGCCATCGAGGAGAAGTTGTCCATTTACGAGCTTGAGGTCGGGTATTACCCGCGCAAGGGTGGACGCTCCAAAATATCGGGAACGGTGAGCGGCACATTGAAAGCGGGCAGCAAAATTCTCTGGACTATTCTGCTCTTTTATCTTCGCCGGAAATTCGCCGGAAAAAATCGAATTAGTAGGTAAAATGTTGGGAGAAGATTTTGGATAATCCATTCATAAGCGTGATCATCCCGACCTTCAACGAGGCGGACTCTCTGCCAGACACATTGCGCAGTATTTCCAGCGAGGCCAATGAAGTAGAAATTCTGGTGGTTGATTGCGGTAGTGCCGACGAAACGGCCAAATTGGTTGAGAAAGCTGGAGCGGTTTTTCTTTCTTCTTCGGTCTGTCAACGGGCGGCACAAATGAACCTGGGGGCGCGCGCCGCTCACGGAGAAATTTTGCTGTTCCTTCACGCCGATACCCCGCTGCCGGCCCGCGCCCTGGAAAACATTATTTCCCACATGGCCAAAGCCGACGTGGCCGGGGGCGCTTTTTGCCGCCGTTTCGACCATCCGTCGTTATTCTTGAAGTTCACCTGCCTGCTGGCCGACTGGAGGCTGCGCTGGTTCGGTTGGAGCCTTGGCGACCAAGGCATTTTTGTGCGAAAATTCGTCTTCGAGGAAATCGGAGGGTTTCCCGAAATCGATATCTTTGAAGATCTGGAATTTTCCCGGCGTTTGGCCAAAAAAGGCAAGACAGCCGCATTGAGTCCCGCCATTTTGACCTCGGGCCGCCGTTTTGGCCAAAACCCCGTCCGCAAAACCTTTCAAGACATTATGTTAACCTGGAAATACCTGAACGGAACCGACCGAAAATTGTGAGGGGCAAGACTCGCCATAGTAAGATACCGAAAACGGATGCCTGCATTCCTCCACTGTAAGGAAACAAAATCGCGTTCGTCCAATATTGAAAAATGACATTGAAATAACTTCCCCCATGAAAAAGAAATCGGAAAAAGGCAAAGGCATCTACAATGTCATCGCAATCGGCGGAGGCACCGCGGGTCTGGTCACCACTTCGGCCATAGCCGGGTTGGGGGGAAGAGCAGCCCTCATCGAAAAACATAAAATGGGGGGCGATTGCCTCAACTACGGATGCGTCCCGAGCAAGGCCCTCATCGCCTCTGCTCGTATGGTTCAGAATATTCGCGATTCCGCTAAATGGGGCCTCGACAAGCAGGAACCGCAGTTTGATTTCAATCGAGTTTTTTCCGCCATGCGGGCCAGCCGGGCAAAAATTGAACCCAATGACTCGGTCGAACGTTTTGAAGGTTTGGGCGTCGATGTTTTCCAGGGGGAGGCCCGCTTTGTCTCGCCCCGGGAATTGGAGATAAACGGCCAAAGGCTTCGCGCCAGGCATTTTGTCATCGCCGCCGGCAGCCGGGCCGGAATTCCACACATCGAAGGCATTGAGGATGTTCCTTATTTCACCAATGAAACTATTTTTGACCGGTTAGAAGAAAAACCGGAAAGCATGATCGTAATCGGAGGAGGCCCCATCGGCAGCGAGTTGAGCCAAGTCATGAGCCGTTTGGGCGTAAAGGTGCACCTGGTGCAACGGCCATCCCAAATCTTGGTTCGAGAGGACCCCGAGGTAAGCCAACTCGTGCGCCAACGATTTACCGACGAAGGTTTAATCATCCACTCAGGAGTGGAGACCCGCAAAGTTTACCGGGAAAATGGAAAGATTTGCCTCGAACTCACTCCAGAAGGTGAAAACGGAAAACCCCAAACGGTGGTAGCCGACGCCATGCTGGTGGCCGCCGGGCGAATTCCCAATGTCGAAAAACTCAACCTGGAGGCGGCCGGTGTCGATTACAACAAACGAGGTATTGTGGTTAACGAATTCCTGCAATCTTCCCAGCCGCATATTTGGGCCGCGGGCGATATCGCCGGTTCCTACCAATTCACCCATATGGCTGATTACCATGCGCGCCTGGTCGTGCAAAATATCATCAAAAGCAGCCTTCCCCTGCCCCTGCCAAAAGCAAAGGTTGATATCAGCGTCTTGCCCTGGGCCACTTACACTAGCCCTGAGGTGGCCCGGGTCGGCCTCAACGAAACCGACGCCAAGGAGAAAAATATAAGCTACGATAGGTATCAGCTCCAAATGGACGATGTTGATCGCGCCATCCTGGAAAAAACCGATGAGGGTTTCATCAAAGTTCTCACGGTCAAAGGTTCCGATAAAATTCTCGGCGTCACCATCGTGTCGGAACATGCCGGTGATCTCCTGCACGAATTTGTCCTCGCCATGAAACACAATATCGGTCTGGGCAAGATCGCCAAAACCATCCACGCCTACCCCACCTTTGCGGAGGCGGCCCGCAAGTTGGGCGACAGTTACAACCGAACGCGCCTGACGGCCCGAACAAAATCTATCTTCACCTGGCTGTTCCAACGCCAGATCAATTGATAAATACCCAACGATGTTGCCTAAAAGAAAAACCCACCCACTTATTAGATGGATCGGCCTCTTCGCCCTCGGTGCCGTGCTCCTGTTTGGCGAAAGCGAATTGCTGGCCCAAGCAAGTGCGGAAACCACCGATGGACCGGCTCAACCCGGCCGGGTGGAGGCGTTTTACGAATGGATTGATAGCCTCGGAGGCGCCGGTTATGGCGTTTATGCGGCAAGTTATGTATTGGCCACCGTATTGTTTCTTCCCGGTTCCCTCCTGACCATCGGCGCCGGCCTGCTCTTTGGCGTCGTTAAAGGATCGATCCTCGTCTCCATCAGCTCGGTAACGGGGGCGGCCCTGGCCTTTCTGGTGGCCCGCTACCTGGCCCGGGAACGGATCGAGAACAAATTTGGAAAGAATCTCAAATTTGCGGCCATCGATACGGCCATCGGCAAGGAAGGCTGGAAAATCGTCCTCCTCTTGAGGCTCACCCCACTGCTGCCCTTCAACCTCAGCAATTACCTTTACGGCCTGACTTCGGTGGCCTTCTGGCCCTATGTGCTGGCCAGCTGGATCGGGATGATGCCGGGCACTATATTGTTTGTTTATATCGGATCGCTGGGAAAAACGGCGGCCGAGGCGGCGGCGGGCGGGGCCGACTCCGGAAAACTGGCGCTCAATGCTGTTGCCTTCCTGGCCACCATTGCGGTAACCGTATTCGTGACCAAAATTGCGCGAACGGCTCTCCAAAATGTTCAATTGGATTCAGAACCGGATACGACAGCCGCTTCCTGATTCCCTATGCGATTTTTCATAAAATTTCTATTCATCGCCGGATTCTGCGCCGGGGCCGGGCCATTGCTGATCGGGGCCGATTATTTGCGCCCATCGGTTCCCTCTGGAATCGCACATTCTTCATACGAGGCGCTTTTACAAAAGTATGTGAATGTATTGGGCCTGGTCGATTACGGAGCCTGGAAAACGAATCGGGAGGACCTGCAAAAGCTGGACGAATACCTCAGCCAATTCGGTCAGAAACCCGACCCGCAAATCTCGATCGGTGAGGAGGCCGCTTCGCTCATCAACGCCTACAATGCCTTTACCATCCAATCGATGCTGGAAAACTATCCGGTCGAGAGTATTTTACAGGTGAAGGATGTGTGGACCTCGCGCCGGCACCTGATGGGCGGGCTACGGGTTTCTCTGGACGATATTGAAAAAGGCGCCCTGATTCCTCTTATCGGGTGGAAAGTGCACACTGTGGTCGTTTGTGCTGCGCGTAGTTGTCCTCCGCTGCAAAATTTTGCCTACACGCCTGGGAATCTGGACGGTCAGATTGAGACGGCTTACCGGATCTGGCTCTCACGAATCGATCTCAATCGGTTTTCCTCCACCCAAAAAATAGCCGAAATTTCCCAGATTTTTGAATGGTACAGCGAAGACTTTGAGACTGGCGGCGGAATCAAGAGTATCCTGCAAAGGTATGCCCCGGAACGACATAAACCGTTTCTGGCCTCGGAAAAATTTAAAATCACCTACCTCGATTACCACTGGGGTCTCAATGACCAAGGGGGACAGGGTAAAAATTATACGGGAAGCCTGCTCGACATAATCTTAAACTGAAATAGGGTTAAACAACCCGATTGAGCTTGAACTCTCCGGCACCCTCATCACCTTGATCCTTCTGCCAATTCTCTATACTGTAGAACAGGACTTGCGCCGCCGGGTTTTCAAATGGATCCACATAAAAAGATGAGGCGCATCGTTTCGGTCTTGTCCTGAAAAAAGATACCGCTATTATAAAAGCAGCATGGTTAAACCCACTCAATCCTACCGTTGTGAGTTCTCCACCCTGTTTTTGTGGCTGCTGGGAGCGCTCCTCATTCTCGATATTCTGCGGATGTGGATTATCGTGGGTATACCACTGGTAGAGATTGAGCTGTTTCACAACTTGAACCTGATCATTTTGGTTTCCTTTTTCAGTTCCCTTCTCCTGGTGGTGACTTTGAGGAGTGAGATCAGTTCGGAGGGAATCACCAGCTACAACTCCCTCGGGTCGACCATGTTCATTCCATGGGAAGGAATCAAGGAAGCTACCCGGCAAAATATACTTGGGTTGGGGTATTTTCGCATTGTCGATCAGGATGGAGACTGCATTTACGTGGCCAGGTACCTCTCCCGCCAGCGGGAATTCGAGGTCATCGTCTCCGCCATCACGGACAAAAACAATCCGCTGCACCGTTGCATCCTGAACAAGGATACGGAGGAGGCGGGAGAGACGGAATAACTTCTCTGGCCAACGGCATTCTAGCCTCATTCAGCCATGCGGTGCGTCATGGCATGGCAAAGGGCGACTCCGGCGGCGTCGGCTTCATCATGCCGCAAGGTTTCGACGTGCCCCAATAGGCTTTTTACGGTCCGGGCCACCTGAATCTTACTGGCCCGACCATAACCGACTACAGCCTGTTTGACCCGCAACGGAGGATACTCGAAAACAGGTAATTTCCGCACCGCCGCGGCTGCAATGGCGGCCCCCCGGGCGGCTCCCAACACTTGGGCGGTTTGGACATTCTGCACGTAAATGGTCTGTTCGAGGGCGACATGGTCCACCGGAATTTGCTCCAAGACATCGCTCACGGCCCGGAATATTTCCGCCAGGCATTCCGGCATGGAAAGGGCGGGTTTCAACTTGACGGTGCGGCTGAATAACAGTTGGGCGGGGCCATCGGCCTCGTTGTTGAGAACGGCCAGTCCGGTTCCGCGGAGGCTCGGATCGATGCCCAGAATAGTTCCCCGAAAAGATTTTCGGCTGATGGTCGATCCCGCCTCCGGTCCGGTTGACGATGGCAGATTGCCTTTCAACTTGGCCGCCCATTGGGCCCTCACCGATTTTTTTGCCATGGTAGAACCTATCTCAAAATCGCGGAAAGATTGAAAAGCAACTCAACTCCGGCTACGACAATAAAAAACCAGATCAGGGCTTCAAAGAATTTCTGGTTGATAAATTTGATGAAAACACGGGCAAATATAACACCGATGGCGGCGACGGGAGCAAAAACCAAGCTCATTTGAACAGTCTCGGCGGTGATGATTCTCAAATCCGCCTGCAGGGGAACTTTTACCAGATTGAGGATGACAAAAAACCAGGCGCTGGTCCCGATGAACGCCATTTTGGGTAACCCGATGGCAAGCAAGTAAAGAGCCGCGACCGGTCCGGCCCCATTGGCTGCCATGGTGGCGAATCCTCCAATCACTCCCATCGGAACAACAAACCAGAGGGAATGCGGGAGGCGATCTTCCCCATTTTCCGTTCGAATCTTGGTGAGCTGCCAGCGGCGAAAAAAATGCACACCGGTCATGCTCAATAGGATAATACCGATAAGCCGACGGACGCCCTCGTCATCGATCTTACCGAGAGCGAAGTAACCTATGCCTATTCCCACCAGCGCCCAAGGCAGGAGCTTGAAGAGAGACGACCAGTCGACATACCTACGGTAAACCGTAATGGAAACCATATCGGCGCTCAGAAGCACGATAAGCAGAATGCCGACAGATTCTCTGGATGGAAACGCCAGGGCGTATAAAGCGATGGATAAATTGCCCAGTCCGGGAATCCCGCCTTTAGCTAAACCTACCAACAAAGCGCCCAACCAACCGATAACCAATTGCCACGGCTCTATTACCATCATGAGATCTCCGTTAAATTGGTAAAAAACCCGTTTCCCACCTCCAACACTGACCAATCCCGGGCCGCATCGGAAAAAGGTCGCGCTGTGCCAGTTGCAAAGACCTGCAAATCAGGCGGCAGAGTGCGCCAAAAACCCTCCCGCCGGTCCTTGTCCAGTTCTCCCAGAATATCGTCCGCCAGAATCACCGGCTTCAAACCGGAGTGCTTGCGAAACCAGTCCACCTGCGCCAGCTTCAAGGCCAGGACCAGGCTCCTTTGCTCGCCCTCGGAGGAATGAGAACGCGCTTTTCTGTCGCCAATGAGGAGAGCGAAATCATCCCGGTGGGGGCCACTTTGGGTCGATCCATAGACACGGTCACGGGAGCGGGTTTTTTCTAGATCAGCCAAAAAATCATCCTCCGTGCGGCCATCCGAGGATGGTTGGTAGCGAAGGGAAGGCAATTCGGTCGCTTGGCTGATTTCCCCGTAAACCTTACTCATTTCCTGACTGAGCGAAGCTGTCAGCTCGAACCGCTTTTCCACCACAATGGCCGCGGCCGGTGCCAATAACTTTTCAAACGAGGCCAACTGAGCAGGTTCGGCCTCCTCTTTGAGCAAAGCGTTTCGCTCCTTCAGGGATCGATGGTAATTGCGCAAGGCAGTATAGTACTCGGCATCCATTGCCGAGAGGGTCAAGTCCATGAACCGCCTGCGCAAACCGGGCGAACCGCGCAAAAACTGGATGTCCTGGGAGGAGAAAACCACGGTCGGGAATTTGCCCAAAAATTCCCCGAAACGCACGATTTTTTGGCCATCCAAAGAAACTTCCTTACCATGCGCTGAAAACGCGCAAAGCGCTTCGACGGTGCCCTCGCGCTCATGGTCGATCAAATAACGCAGCCGGGCGCTGGGCGCGCCAAACCTCACCAAGTCCGCGCTATCGCGGGTACGGAAGGAACGCAGGGCGCTGATCAACGAAAGGGCTTCCAGTAAATTAGACTTCCCCTGGG
>JAJFLT010000450.1 GCA_021772555.1 Opitutales bacterium
TCCCGATTTTTTGAGACCAGAACAACGCTACAAATTTGCATTTTGGGCCAGAGATGAGAATGACGTTGGTGGATTGAAAGTTGCGGTTTCCTCCAATGGTCTGGAGTGGAATATGTTGCGCCCAGGGGTTCTCTTGCCTCACAACCACGACATCAATTCTTTACATTGGGATTCCATTCGAGGCCACTACATAGCCTTTGGCTCGGTGAAAATTTTTGAAGGGCCAACCTGGTCGGGATTCCGACGGCGCATTCCCCACCAAAGCGTGAGCAAAGACTTGATTCATTGGGAAAAACCCTGGGCCATCGTAATGCCGGAGAAGGGAGAACAAGGTGAGACCCAATTTTACTGCATGAGTGGTTTATTGCGCAGAGGAGATCTTCTTGTAACGTTGGTAAAAGTGCTGCGCGACGACCTTAATGCGGAACCTGATACGACCGCCTTACAAATGGGCGACGAAAACCGAAAAGCAGCCGGTATCGGTTATACCGTTTTGGCCTGGAGTCGGGATGGCCGTACCTGGGATCGCGACATCGAGCCTTTTTTCGACAGAAATCCGAAATCGGGAACGTGGGACCGGGCCCATGCCTGGATGGATTGCCAGGTGCCGGTGGGCGATGAAGTTTACATCTATTACGGCGGTTATGCGCGCGGGCACAAGGTCGAGCGTTTCAAAGAGCGGCAGGTTGGTCTGGCAAGAATGAAGCGTGACCGTTATGTTTCGATGGACGCCGATGGCGGGGAAGGGCGTTTGTCTACCGAAACCCGGATCCTGGCTGCGGAATCCATAACGGTTAATGCGGATATTTTTGGCGTTCGCGATTCACTGCGGGTTCGCGTGGTCGATATTGAGGGTGTGCCTTTCGATGGATTTGATTTTAAAGATTGCCAACCCATGAAAGGAGATTCGCTTCGACATGCGGTGGTTTGGGCAAAGGAATTGAATACATTGGGTGGGAAAGAGGTTAGTTTTGAATTCGCCTGGACGAACGGCAGCTTTTACAGTTTCGATCTGCACCTGTAAAAATGGATTGGACGTTGGCGAGAGGGCCGCGAAACAGATATCCTCCATCTGGCATTGGCGATTTGAGATAAATGCAAAAAAAACCTGCCCTCGTGGAAGGGCAGGTTTTTAAAGTTTTTGGATGTGTGCTCTGCGGCACACATGTATTTATGTTCTAATAATTCCAGCGTAGGCCGAACCTCCAAACGGAACCGAATTGTTCAATCGTGTTCACGCGCCTGGGAGTGTTCCCAAACCAACGTATATCCTGTTGGTCGGTGAAGTTTGTCACGTTGAAATAAGCGGTCCAATGGTCAGTAACACGGTAGCTGGCCTGGGCATCCCATTGCTCGCGTGGCGCATCGTAGCGATCACCAAAATCGTTACTGGGATCGTCCACTTCGTCAAAACTCTCGTCCTGGTAGCGGAAGGCGACACGGCCCTGGAAGCGTCCCTTTTGGTAATAGATAGCGGCATTAGCGATCTTCGAGGGTTGCTGGAAGAATGGAGTTTCGTTGTCCAGATCGCGCCGTTCAAAGATGTCAAATTCCGAATCGATGAAGGAGATGTTGGCGTCGAAACCAAAACCATCCAATGGTTGAGGAAGAAAGGTAAAGGGCATCGAAGCAGAAAGCTCGATACCGGTAACCCGTCCATGTTCGGCGTTATCCCAGCCCTCCATTCTCAAACGAGCAACCAGATCATCAGGATCAAGAAACGTGGTATTTACATCGCATGCGCATCGTTCCTGGACAACCGCGGTTGCTGCTGCAACTGAAAAATTAAATACATCATCTCCATCAGCATTCACACCAACGAAGTCTGGCGCTTCTCTAGGATCCAAATCACGAAACCGGTCGTCCGTTTCAAAAGAGAAAATAGGATCTTTGATCTCCTTGTGAAAAGCGGCAAACGAGAAGGCGGCACCCCAGTCGGTGTAATACTCGAGCGAGACGTCATAGTTGTATGCGTAGTAGGGTTGAAGCTGAGGGTTGCGAATGCGGGCTCGCAATTCATCAATCACACCCAATTCACCGTTTGCAGGATCTGCTGGCGAGTCCAGGGTGGTCTCCATGCGGGTGATGGGCGCTGCGTCCTCAAAGTTCGGCCGACCAGTGGCCGTGGTGAACGCGGCGCGGAGTTGCAGGTTATCCGTTATTCTGAAGGTGGCCTGAACACTCGGGAAGACATCGTCGTAATTAAAGGAGGAATTTGTCGTTTCCAGGCAGAAGGAGGATTCGGCATCGGCGTCGAAAGTGCTGCATGGAGATATATCTCCGCCAAAATCATCGAACCGGGTCCATTGATTAGCGGTGATATCAACATCCGTTGTTTCGATGCGAACACCAGTAATGAGGTTGAGCCTTTCCCCAATATCGAGAGAGATCATTCCATAGTAGGAAAGAATCTTTTCGTCGAGGTCATAATCGTCCTCGATGTTGTTTTCCGAGCTTTCCACATCATTGATGACAAAGGGGAAGAGTGTATTGCCGGCAGTTGGATTTGTGCCGCCCATAGAATCCTGCCAGGGTGTCTGGAATTGCAATTTAACACCGGGGTCGTATAATCCCAATATCTTCTCCGCGGGAACCGTGCTGTTCGGGAAATCGGCAGCCGAGGGCCGGATGGCGTCGCCATTCCTGAAGACATTTTCGCGATCCAGACAGGTTTGCGGGTCCACAGATTCCGTGCAGAATATTGGCCGGAGGGAGTTGTCGTCGATCAGCCGGTTGCGGTTGAAGTATTTGACCCCTGTTTTTATGAAACCGGAGTTGCCGCCAAGGAAATTGTCGAAATCCCACTGAAGATCAATTTTCGGGATGTAGGTGTTCTCCTCGACAAGAGAGGTGTCAATACGATTGCGGCGGTGGGCCAAACGCGAGCCATCCGTTGCCGCTTCTCTCGGAATGCTCACATTCGGAAGGGAGCCGGAAAAATCGAAGAGGACCGGGATGGCATCGCCGCCGGTGGGACCATCTATTTCCGACAATCTTTGATTGGTTTCGTCGTAAACTAATCCATCCCCTTCAGGGTCGATGAAGAAAGGAAAAGGTGTGCCGTTGAAGCTGGAGATGGGGGCGTCACCCGCTCGCATAACCATTTCGCCCTCGGCCAGGCGGCCCCGGAACTGGATCTGGCCTTCATAAATGACCTTCTCCTTGGCATTGGAATAGGTAAATTCTGGAGTGACTGTGAAATTGCCCCAGCGCTTCTTGCCACCCACGGTGACATTGATGAGACTCTGCTCGCGCTTTTCAACGCCGATGCGCTGTTGGAGAGCATCCACGGAGGGAAACCAGAGCGTGGTCGGGGAAGTCAGGAAAGGCGATAACCGTTTATCACGTGACCCACCTTCTGTTAAGTAAGCCTGATCCTCGTCATAATCGAGGCGATCGCCTTCGAGTGTGATTTCAATACCTGTTTCCCATTCGGTGAACTGGTTCCAGATACCGTTGAGATAAAATTCGGTATCTTCATTTGGTTTCCATTCGATCTTGGTGTTGACTCCAATGCGTTGGCGATTGCCGAACTCGGGAATAAGTTCCAGGTCTTTGACGTAGGCATAATCTTCGAACTCGCCTTCGAAAACACCGTCATTGTCGAAATCCGTGAGAAAGTCATCTTGATCCCAGCGTAAATCGACGGCTTCGTTTTCGTAGGGGCGCCATTCGTAGGTTCCCGAGAGGGCGATTCCGAGTTTCTTTTCCGCTCCTAATCGGGTTGCCCAGGTGACCTCTCCGCGGTAGGCATAGTCTTCCGGTTGGTCGGCGTACCCACCCTCAATGGATCCGTTAAAATATCCTTCTTCTTTGTCGAACGCGCTGGCGGTTTTGATCTCAATGGTTCCACCAAGTCCCTGTGCATCCATGTCCGGGGTGATCGCCTTGATCACCTCAAGCTGGGAAATTTGGGAAGAACCGATAACATCGAGAGGCATAGCTCGTCCCGAACGCCCATCAACGCCTGGGTTAGCTACGGTGGCACCGTTCACGGTCACATTGTTGAGGTCCGGTGCGATACCTCGAATGGAGACAAAACGACCTTCCCCATTGGACATGTCCAATGCTACACCGGGCAGGCGCACGAGAGCATCGGCCACATTCCGGTCAGGGATTTGCCCTACCGAATCGGCCGAGAGAATATCGCGAATGCTCGGGGCGGTCTTTTTCTGCTGGAGTGCCAAGGCCTTTCCCTCGCGGTAACCCTCTACGGTAAACCCTTCCAGTTCCAGAGCTTCACCTCCAATTGAAATACTTGGATTAACACTCCCCGATTCCGGCACCTGGACCGATTCGGTAACCGCCTCGTAACCGATAAACCGGACGGTTACAGTATGGGTGCCCGCGGGCACATTAGGGATGCGGAATTCGCCGCTACGATCAGTGGTGGTAATGCGCCCTAAATCGACGATGCGAATACTCGCACCCGGCACGTAGGAACCGGTGTTGGCGTCCACAACCGTTCCGTTGATATCGCCGGACCAGGCGTTTTGGGGTATGGCGAGAAAGCAAAAAAGAGAAATCAGGGAAAGAAAAGCCGTCCGAATCCGAAATTTTGAGAAGTCTTTTCTGAATCTTTGGGTAACAAGGGTAGTTTCTGGCTGGTGTGTATAGTTCATGGTTCTGGCAGTTTATTTAGGTTTACTGGATTAGATGGGAAGGTGCGGTTGGCATGTTGTCCGATAGGGAGGTAGTTTCATTCCTGTCATATTCCAAAGAATCTGGTGCTTGTCCCCAATAAATGAAATGAAATATGGGGAGATTATTTGGTCCGTAGAAAAAGGTGTAAGGGATGAGCGCTTGGCGCTCATGGTGCTTAAAATACCAAAATTTCGATCAAGCATCCCTATACCGTGCAGGATTATTTTATAACAACTCCATTTAAAATGGATTTGAACTTCTATAAAGGTTCAGTTTTTGATTGAACCTTACAATTGTCAAGTCCATGCTGTGATTTTGTATAAATTGTTGTCAACAAAAAATCCGTAGAAAATAAGATTTAATGCAATCTTGACATGGGGTCGACCAAGGTCTCTCCATTTTAATCGTGAGCTTTGTTCCCAAATACCAGTTAATTTATGACGACTTGCTGCGGAAGGTCGATAATATGACCCCAGGGGAGCGTCTGCCCAGCGTCCGCCAGTTGAAGGCTCGTTACAATGTCAGCCAGTCGACCATTGAGCGCAGTCTCGATGAGATGGAGCGTAAGGGGCTGGTGCGTAGACGGCGCGGCAGTGGCGTATATGTCGAGGGGTGGGAATCGAGCGACAATGTAATTTGCGTTTTTGCCGACATCGAGATTTCCGACCCGACCAACAACCTGTTTTTGAAGGGTGTTCGCAAGGTCGCCGAAGAGAAAGGTTTTCAGGTAGCCGATTTTGGTCCGAGGAATTTTTTTAGGATTCGCAGGGACATTTTACCCACTTTGACCGGTCAGAAATTTGCCGGAATCATCACCCGGCATTCCGGGATGGACACTTTCCTTCTCGATAATGACCGCCACTGGATGGAACGATTGAAGGTAGTTCGGCTACCGCTGGTGACCTGTCGGCCCACTCCCGCGGTACAGGTGGACTCGGTAACACCCGATTACTTTGCCTCGTTTCAACAAGTAGGAGAGTATTTGCGCAGGCAAACCGATGGCACCATCTACTTCCTCGGCAACACGACCGTGCCCTCCTATGCCCGACTGCAGGGCCTGGAGGTGGGCCTGG
>JAJFLT010000046.1 GCA_021772555.1 Opitutales bacterium
TCCGTTTTCACTTTATGGAGTTCTTTGACGCAGGCATCATGATCGGTCGCGCTTTCCGGCCAGCCATTTTCCTCAAAAAAATAACGCATTCGCTCCTTTCCGCCGGAGATTTTCAAAAGTTCGCCATAAGTATCGATGCCCCATTCTACATTGAGGCCAAAATGACGAAAGGCGCGATTGAAAGCGATTCGATGACCGTCGCGCTCGGTATCGACGAGGACACCGTCACAATCGAATATGAGCGCTTTCATGAGGTTGAAATCTCAACATCAGCGGCCTTCCCGGCCCCGCCGAATTGTCTGATTTTTGCTTTCATCAGCTCTTTCATTGTATCGTATTGGCCCTTGAGGACGCGTAGGGGCTCATAGTCATGGGGATTATCCCGGTGGTAATCACTGAATCCATCGATAAAGGCGTGCTTCAGATTGGTCGATATATTTACCTTGGCACAGCCAAGCTTAATGCAGCGCTGGATGGTTTCATCCGGCAAACCGGTGCCACCGTGAAGGGCCAATGGAATCTGCGTGCGTCGGAAAATTTCTTCGATAAGGTCGAATCGTACGTCGGGTTCGCCCTTGTAATAACCGTGAGCTGTTCCGATGGCAGGGGCAAAAACTCCCAAGTCGAGTTCCCGGCAGAACCGTTCCGCTTTATCCGGATCGGCCAGGTGGGCGTCCTCTTCAGCAACGACTATATCTTCCTCCACTCCAACGATTTCCCCTAATTCGGCCTCCACGCCGACTCCGGCCGCGGAGGCCCATGCGACCACTTGCCGGGAGCGGGCCAGGTTTTCTTCGAATGGATGATCGGAGGCGTCGATCATGACCGATGTCCAACCGGTCTCGATGCACTTCTTAATCATTTCGAGATCCTTGCCGTGATCCAGGTGGAGGGCTATCGGGACGGGTGAATCTGCCGCCAGTTCCCGGAACCAGCCAGCCAGGGTTTCATGACTGTAATAAATGACCGTCTTGGCGGAGGTCTGGATGATGACGGGGGCATTGAGTTCTTCAGCGGCTTCCACAATGGCCTTCATGGAGGCGTAATCCACGGGGTTGAAAGCGCCCACTGCGTATCCGCCACGCCTCGCTTCCGCCAGCATGGGTGTTAAGCTTAAGAGCGACATTTTTTCAATTCTCCAATAGGGTTAAATTTTATGCAGATATGGTGAATTTTTGGGAAGTGACAATCTCGCAGTTATAAGTGAAGGAAGTAAATTGTATTTTGACTTCAAAAAATTCTATCTCTCAGTTTCCTCAATTACGTTTTCCCTGTTGTCCTGGGTGGGACCGATTTCTTTAAGGGTATTCGCGTCTTTCCGGTGGGTCAACTCGAAACACGCATCGCACCGGTTTTTAGCCCAATGGCTGCAGGCAGAGCAAGCGTCTTCGAGCCTTCTATAAATGTGGGCTTGCGGTTCGCATCAAAAGAGGCAAAAGTTGCCTGGACAGCAGCGCCTCGTACATAAACATGCCAATATATTACCTAGAACCTAATCCGTTACCCCATTCCATGAAAATAAAAATTCCCTCCCTTATTGTTCTCGTTATATTGTTCAATCTTGTATGGCTGGGTGCCAACGATGAATTGCTCATCCTGCAGGAGGATGATACCCAGTGGGTGATTCCCGGTAAAGATTACGCCGGAACCCGCTATAGTTCTCTCAATCAAATCAATACGGAAAATGTGACATCGCTAAAGGCCGCCTGGACCTTTTCCACCGGCGTATTGCGAGGACATGAAGGAGCGCCTCTCGTGGTGGGCAACACAATGTATGTGCACACACCATTCCCGAATATCGTCTTTGCCCTGGATTTAAATAAGGAAGGGGCGCCGTTGAAGTGGAAATACGTGCCGGAGCAGGACGAAAAGGTCATCCCGGTGGCCTGCTGCGATACGGTTAATCGCGGCCTTGCTTATGCCGATGGCAAGCTGTTCCTCTCGCAGCTTGATACCAACGTGGTGGCATTGGATGCCGCCACCGGACGTGAAATCTGGAAGGTGAAGCAGGGTGATTACAGACGCGGTGAAACCCTCACGGCGGCTCCCCTGGTGATTAAAGATTTGGTCATTTCCGGTATCAGCGGAGGTGAATTCGGGGTGCGTGGTTTTGTTACGGCCAATAACATCCATACCGGTAAGCAGGTATGGCGCATGTTTAGCACCGGACCCGAGGATGAGGTGGGCTATCCGGGCTCCATCGAAACATGGAAGGGCGACGAGTGGAAACGCGGTGGCGGCACGACCTGGGGATGGTATTCATACGATCCTGAATTGGACCTCCTTTTCCACGGAACCGGCAATCCCGGCGCCTGGAATCCCGACCAACGCCCCGGTGATAACAAGTGGTCCATGTCCATCTTTGCGCGCGATCCTGAAACCGGTAAGGCCGCCTGGGCCTACCAGAAAACACCGCATGATGCCTGGGACTATGACGGTGTGAATGAAAACATCCTCGTCGATCTGGAGATTAAAGGTGAAATGCGCAAGGTTCTGGTCAACTTCGACCGCAATGGATTTGCCTACACCATCGACCGCACCAGTGGAGAATTGCTGGTGGCCGAACCTTTCGTCTTTGTAAATTGGGCCAAGAGAATCGACCTGGAGACCGGACGTCCGGTGGAGGACCCCAAGAAACGGACAACGGCACAAAGAAACACGAAGAAAATCGCCCCGGCTGCGATTGGAGGAAAGGACCAGCAACCGGCTGCTTACTCGCCTAGAACGGGCCTGTTTTATGTACCAACCAATAATATTCAGATGGATTATGAAGGTGTGGAAGTGAAGTATCAGGCTGGACAACCTTACGTGGGGGCCATCGTTCGGATGATGCCGGGTCCCGGTGGAAACCGTGGAGAATTTCTGGCCTGGGATGCCACCATCGGTAAGAAAGTGTGGGGCATAAAAGAGAATCTGGCCGCCTATGGTGGTGCTTTGGCCACGGGGGGTGACGTCGTTTTTTACGGCACCATGGAAGGCTGGCTGAAGGCTGTTGATGCCAATTCCGGCGAAGTCCTTTGGAAATTCAAGACACCGTCCGGAATTATTGGCTGTCCCATGACCTATGTGGGTCCTGACGGCAAACAGTACGTTGCCATCCTCTCCGGCATCGGTGGTTGGGCCGGGATTGGAGCAGCCGCCGGCATCGGCGCGGAAGACCCCACGGCCGGGCTGGGGGCGCTGGGAGCCTTTGGTGATGTAGGCGAAATCAGCAACCTGGGCGGAGTGCTTACTGTATTTACCTTGCCTTGATACTGCGGAGCTTGAATCGTTTTGACTCTGCAACATTGAATACAGT
>JAJFLT010000451.1 GCA_021772555.1 Opitutales bacterium
AAATTGGATAAAAAAGTTTTATGATTTAGAGTTTCATTTACCACATTGGTAACACCTCCTTGCCTTCCCTTGAATACAGGCGCCCCATATTTATCAATATTCCGTACAAACTGACCACTCGAAAGAAACATGGCCAATAAAGTTATAAGTAGCACGGGCCTGAATGTTTTTAAAAATCCTACCCGTTGTAGCAAGGTGATACCAAGGAAAAGCATAGTAGGAATTCCATAAAACAAACCCGTTCCTTTGGCCATCCACAATAACCCAAGGTTGCAGCCTGTCAGACTCCATATTATCCAACCTTCAGTCTTATGATTATAATAAATAAGCGCCTGCCAAGTCAGGATGCAGAGCAGAGTAGCGGTTACCATATCATTCTTGGCATTGGATGCTTCATGAAATGCCATGGGTACGACTGAAAAAATGTAGGCGCTTAAAAACTGACCGCGACTTTTCAAACCCAACTCTTTTGCAATTAACGAGCTGGCAACAATCCCCACAATATATGCTGCCCATTGAGAAAAATTGGCCCAATGGTCACTGTTGGATAATAGAAAAAATTGCATGCCTGTGATTTCAACCAATGGCGGCATCATGTTGAGCTTGTCATTGATATTATCAATAGGATTCAAACTGCCTTGCTGGAGCCAATATAGCTGCCTCGGCAAGTGATAATTAAGGACGTCGATATTGTTAGGAGGTGAAAATGCCATCATTAAACCGGCGATAATAACCAGTGAAACGATCGTTAATAACAACCCTGTATTGTAACCGCCTATCTTAAAGCTGAGAAAATCGCATATCATTAAATTCGCTTTGGCTTTCCATATTTTATAAATCAGCAGCATGTTGATTGTTAAAGCTATAATAAAGGTACTCCAAAAACATATTCCATGGAAGAGACTTTGTGCCTCGCTGATGATAAGCAATACGGTCAACCAAATAATACCCGCAGCTAGGGTTGAACCGCGCCATGAACGGGTAGCAAAAGGAAACCATTTGCCATTACTAATAAACAATAATGCTATTGTTAAAAAGTAGGGCAAAACTAATACAAATCCTAACATTTTCTAATTATACTTTTCATTTAACCTAACTTCGACAAGATAACATCGAATAAATTTGTATTAAACGAGTAAACAGAAGATTTACGATTAAAAAGAATTTATTTTTCTTTTACGCCGTCAAAATAAACTACATTATGAATCTTTCTATCCCCCCAATTGGCGGACGGAAGGATTTAATATGGATCATAATGACTCAATACAGTTTTTCAACCGTTATACCGAGCGAGTTGAGACAGAGAAAATATATGGAGAATTCTGGCTGCGGCAGGTTTATGAAAAACCGACTGGCAGGCTGCTTCTTTCGGCAGCGGTTAAAAGGGCATGGTTTTCCCGCTTTTACGGTTGGAGAATGAACAAACCCGGCAGCCGTAAAAAAGTAGTCCCCTTTTGCCAAACCTACGGACTGGACACATCACTTTTCGAATCACCGGTTGAGCAGTACCTTACTTTCAATGATTTCTTTTCGCGTCGGCTGAATCCGCAATCGCGCCCGGTCGAACCGAGAGCAGATGCAGCCCTCTTTCCGGTGGACGGGCGGCATCTGGGTTTTCAGGATATCTCTCAAATCAATGACATATATGTCAAAGGCCAGAATTTTGATCTGCCCGCCCTTTTGCAGGATGATGTTCTGGCCCATCAGTTTCGAAACGGATCACTGGTAATATCACGTCTCTGCCCTGTTGACTGTCACCGGTTCTATTTTCCGGCCTCGGGCAATCCCGGCCAAACGAGGCTGGTCAACGGTTTCCTTTATTCTGTCAACCCTGTTGCCTTGAGAAAAAATGTCGGCATCCTGTGGGAAAACAAACGCTGCCTGACGATCATCCTAACGGAACGATTTGGCAAAGTCCTCATGATGGAAGTAGGCGCCACCTGCGTGGGAACGATCCGGCAAACCTACACTCCCGGCAAGAGTGTATCGGTAGGTTCCGAAAAAGGGTATTTTCGTTTTGGCGGCTCAATGATGATGACTTTTTTTGAAAAGGGCCGTATAAAACTGGCCGACGATCTTCTTGAAAATACCTGCCAAGGCCGCGAACTTTACGCCCATTTGTGCGATTATATGGGCTCCGCCTAAATTCCAACTTCAAAGTGAATCCGAGAGATAGTGGGAGGGTTCGAAACCTCTGGACTGGAGCGCCTCTGACACCGCCTGTAAATCCAGTTTCGCCCCTGGTTTGACACTGTTTTGGCGGAACCACCCAGCGTTCGTTTCCAAAGCGAACTGTATTGTGTCATCTCTGGACCGGATAGAAGTCTCGTCGTGCGGATGCATGGAGCGGACTTCTCGCAAAACCCCATTGGCATCGAAAAATCCGATATCGAGGGGAATAAAAGTATTACGCATCCAGAAACTCAGCGGCGCGGCCTGTTCATAAATAAAAAGCATTCCGCGGTTGGCGGCCATTGATTTTCGATACATCAGACCGCGTTTCATTTCCGACTCCGTAACCGCCAATTGGGCCTCAATGCGGGCCTCACCAAGGGCGATGGGAAAATAGGAATCTTTGTCTCTGGGCTGGACGGGCGCAACCACCACCGTTTCCTCGTCCGCACAAGCGGCCAGAAGAATTAAAAAAACCGCAATTGTCACCCAACCATGAGAATGAGCTTTCATCATACCGGGATTTCTCTAGACAAATTTAGGGGATTCACAATGCTTAAGGAGAAATGGTCCGTATAAATAAGTCAAAAAAATCTTCCCTTCTTCTTTATGCAGATTCCGATATAAATGCGGATCAGCTTTACTTCGGAAGGGTTTTCGTGCCCGATCCATTTCTCTCATTTGAGGTTGGCGGCAAAAAATATGCCATCGCCAGCTCCCTTGAAATTTCCCGTATGACAGATGAATCTTCCTTTGATGATGTTCTTTCACTGGAGGGATGGCACAAAAAAGCGGCCCGGCATTTTCGCAAAAAATCCGTCGGCGTGGCGGAAATCGTGCGCCTCGTGGCCAGGGAATACAATATTTCTGAATTTTTGGTGGCCGCCGATTTTCCAGCCGGGCTGGCCTTTAAATTGCGGGCCGCGCGCGTGCCTCTGCAAATCGCCGAAGGGCCACTTTTTTCTGGCCGTGGTATCAAGAACGAGGATGAGGCCAAGGCCATCCGGGAGGGAAATGCGGCCAGCGCAGCCGGTATTCGGGCCGCCGAAAAAATGCTGCGGGAAGCAAAGATCAAAAACGGCAAATTGATCCACGACGGTCGCCCCTTGACGAGTGAAAGAGTCCGCCAAGTCATTGAGGTCACCTGTGTGGAAAAAGGAGCCAAGACCAGCCAGACGATCGTGGCGGGCGGGGACCAGGCCTGCGATCCACATTGCCGCGGAACGGGTCCGTTGCGCGGCAACGAATTAATCATCATCGATGTTTTCCCCCGGGTGGCCCGCACGGGCTATTTTGGTGACATGACGCGCACGTTCTTAAAGGGACGCGCCAGCCCGGAGCAACGCCGTCTGGTCAACACGGTGCGCAAAGCCCAGCAAAAGGCTCTTGAAACCATCAAAGCCGGTGTTTCCGGCGCGAAGGTCCATGCTGTGGTGGAGAAACATTTTCAGGCGGCAGGTTTTCAAACGAACCTGTCCAATGGCCAACCGGAAGGATTTTTTCATGGCACGGGACATGGATTGGGACTGGAAATCCACGAAGCTCCCCGCCTGAGCCGAAACGGCGCTCGCTTGAAAGTGGGAAATGTGGTCACCGTAGAACCGGGTCTCTATTACCGGGGATTGGGCGGCTGCCGCATTGAAGACGTAGTTCTGGTCACAAAAACAGGTTACGACATGCTTTCCCGGTGTCATTATCGATGGGAGCTGCCCTGACCCAAAGAAGCTCTCCGAAGGCAGAAATATGATCAATGTGGGAAACAGGTTTCGGGTGTCAGGACTCGACAAATCCTGAACACTGACACCTGCATTTCTTATTCCTTAAATTATTCATGCATGAAAACACTTCTCGATAAAATAGCCGGTTTGAAAATCCTGGTCGTCGGCGACATCATACTGGACCACTATATTTGGGGGGACGCCTCGCGCATCTCACCCGAGGCTCCCGTACCCGTAGTCGAGGTGGACCGCGACAGCTATGTTGCCGGTGGGGCGGCCAACGTGGCCTTGAACCTGGTGGCCCTGGGCGCCAAGGCGGAACTTTGCGGGGTAACCGGCAAGGACGACGCGGGCATCATGCTGCGCGGGCTGCTGTTGGAGCATTCCGTCGCCTACGACGATGCCTTCGGCGATTACGAGATCCCCACCATACTGAAAACCCGGGTTATCGTCCGGCGGCAACAACTCTGCCGATTGGATCGGGAACGGGATGCAGACAGCTATGCTTCAATATTAAAAGAGCATGCGTCCGAAATTTTAGCGAAAATAGAAAATCATAATGCGGTCATTTTGTCCGATTACGCCAAGGGCGCGCTGTCCAGCGAGTTGATTGAAGAGATAAAGAATCAAGCCGCCTCTCAGGGAGCATTGGTCGCCTACGACCCCAAGCCCAAACGCCGCCTGGCCCACCGCGGCCTGGACCTTTTAACCCCGAACCGGAGTGAATCCCTGGAATTGGCCGGGATGGAACTGGAACCACACCAACCCTATCCGTCGGAAGAGGTTTGCCGACGTATCTGGGAACTCTACGAGCCGCGCCATTTGATCATCACATTGGGGGTTGAGGGAATGCTTCTGAGCGAGGAAGGGAAAGTATCGAAAATCATTCCCACCTATGCCCGCGAGGTATTCGATGTTTCCGGGGCGGGAGACACCGTCATCGCTGCTTTGACGGCTTCCCTGGCGGCCGGGGCGACATTGGAGGAGGCGGCTCATTTTGCCAATACGGCGGCGGGCGTGGTAGTGGCCAAGCTAGGCACCGCGACAGTCTCCCCGGCGGAGATCCTCCTCTATGAAGCGTCCAATGAATAAAGGCCTCTTTCTGGATCGAGACGGGACCATTATCCACGATAAAGATTACCTCTCCGATCCTGCGGGGGTGGAATTGATGCCGGGGGCCGGAGCCGCTTTAAAAACTGCCCTGGAGCGCGGTTACCTGCTGTTTTTACACACCAATCAAAGTGGTGTGGGCCGGGGCTGGTTCGGCATGGAAGAGGTACACGCGTGCAATCGCCGGATGCTAGAGCTGTTGGACCTTCCCGAACCAGGTTTTACGGCAATATGCATCGCCCCCGAAAATCCGAATGAACCGGCTGTCTATCGCAAGCCTTCTCCCCGTTTCATTAACGAAATGATGGTCCGGCACAATTTAAAAGCGGAAAATTGCTTCATGGCCGGAGACCGTATTGGTGATCTGCAAACCGCCGTCAATGCTGGCAGCACCCCGATACTAGTGAAACCCCCTTCCGGCCTAACCACAGAAGAAAAAGAACTGGTAAAGCAACATCAAATCGCTGTTTGGAACGACCTTTCCGAGCTTGCAGCGCATTTACCCTGATCTTCTGCCCACGTTATTTTTGAATCAATCAGGAGAGGATCAAAACCGATTTCGAGGCTGCCAAATCAACTCCCAAGGCATCAAGGCGAACATTAATCTCCCACTCGATTGTCGTCCGACGGTCGCTGAGCAGGTCCATAGCGGTTTTTAGGGCACCGCCAAACTCGGATTTTAAGAAATTCGGTTCATTGAGATCCGGCACCGGGAGGACGAATTCATAACTCTCCGAGAATCCCGGGTGATAAGTTCTGCCTCCTTCTATAACGGTTTCATTCTTATATATTTCCCGTCGACGGGTATCAGTTTTACCTGCCTCGCGGGTTCTGGTAACTTCCGATGCGATCAAGGAAGCCGTCAGCCGATTGCCCTGTATCGGCTTCTTTGCAGTCAGTTCGAATCTTCCGGTTATTTCTTCACCCAGATTAAAAGCGGTTCTGGTCATGAATATTTTAATTGAACCTCTCATAAACCGCATGACATAATAGCCCGCCACCCCCGCGATCACTACACTGATAACCGCAATGATTAGAATTAGGGTCGTGTTATCGGTCATCGGTGCCTCCAGCGGTTTACCATTTTGGCAAGGTACGCCCTAGAATCTGGAAAAGGACAAAGCCGGCAATGAATCAATGCATTGACAGCGCGATTCATCAATGACCCCTTTGTATTTGGTCGGATTCGAGAGACGTCCTAATCTTTCGCCAATTCCTGCCACATGGCGAAGACGGCGCCGGTGGGGTCTTGTACAACACCAAAACAACCGTATTCGGGGATTTCATGTTTGTCGTGCAAGACATTGCCACCCAGAGACTTTACTTTCTCGAGGCAAGCAACCAAATCGTCCACATGGATATAGGATAGCCAATGGGAGGGCACATTGGGGACCGGGTTTTTCATCATACCTCCACCGGTCCCTTCACCCACGTTGATCATGGTGTAGGTGTCTTCGCCCATCGGCATGTCTTGCAGTTCCCAGTCGAACAATTGGCCGTAAAACTCTTTCGCCTTAGCAGGGTCGGTTGTATTCAATTCCATATGACAAAAAGGGTTACTCATGATGATTTTCCGGTTGAAATTTAATTTAATGGTTAGCTGTAACTCGATCTAGATAATGGGGAACCGTATGTCAACCGGCTTTCTGCCCGGAATCCACCCCTGAGGCAATGTCCACGGCCAACTCGCCCAGGGTTTTGATGGCCGCCTCCACTTTTCCCTCACAGGGGGCGCCGCAGGTCAGACGCAGGCAATTGCGAAACAGGCAGGGTTCATCATGGGGAATGCAGGCGCTCAGGCAGCAGGCCGAGAAGAGAGAACCGGGAGCAATCACAATATTGCGCTCCATGGCCCGCCGGTAGAGTTCCTGGGTGTCGATGGTTTCGGGCAACTGCACCCATAAAAGATTTCCTCCTTCTGGCCGGGTGACGAGAGCACCTTCTGGAAAATATTGGTAAACGGCTTGCGACATTTGGCATATATGACGTTGAAAACTGGATCGCAGGTTCCTCAAATGCCGATCGTATCCGCCGCTTTTCAAGAATTCCGCCAACGCCCTTTGGGGAGCTTCAGGAGTGCCCATAGTGTTGAGGTATTTAAGACGGAGAATACGGTCTCGATAATTTCCGGCGGCCACCCAGCCCAACCTCAGACCGGGGGCCAAGGTTTTGGAAAAAGAGCTGCAGAGCAGAACCGATCCCGTCTGGTCAAACGCCTTAAAGGGACGAGGCCGGTTGCCCCGAAAGTGCAAATCCCCGTAGATGTCGTCCTCAATAAGAGGCACCCCGTAGTCATCCAATATTTCCAGCGTCTTCCTCTTGCGCTCGGCGCTCATGCGGTAGCCAAGTGGATTTTGAAAATTGGGCATGAGGACACATGCTTTCACATCGTGTTCTTCAAGAGTATTGGTAAGCTCTTGCAGGCAGACCCCATTTTTGGGGTCTGTGCATATGGAGACAGCCTTCATGTCGAGGCTCTCGATGATTTCCAGAATGCCGTAGTAGGTGGGCGATTCCACCGCAATGGTGTCACCGGCCCCGGCCACAGCCCTCAGGCAGAGGTTGAAAGCTTCGGTGCATCCACAAGTGGCGATAATTTCCTCCGGGTGCAGGTTGCATCCATAATCGAAGGACCGAACGCTGATTTGACGGGCAAATTCAGGGTCCGCGGCATGGAACATATAACGGCTTAAAAATTCACTGTGATCCCGGCTCACCCGACTCATTATTTTGCCTAATTTATGATTGGAAATCAATTCCGGCATGGTGCAATTGACCCCTAGCGAAACGATATCGGACCGACCCGCAGCCTTGAAGAGTTCCATCACGTTATCGGCAACCTCGACTGTTCTAGGTGAATCCGAAGGGCAGAACTCCAGGGGCTCGGGAAATCGAAGTAGGGAAACGCTCGATACATAGAAGCCACTCTGAGGACGCGCCTCGATCAGCTTTTCACTCTCCAGAGCCATATAGGCCTGCAAAATCGTTGAAATACTGACTTTTTTTTGGCCGGAGAGCTTGCGCACAGAAGGTAGCTTGTCTCCCGGTGAGAGGGTTCCGGTTTCTATCAGGGATCTGATTTCCCCGGCGATTTTTTCGTATAAGAAATCACTGTCGTGGCTGCTACTTGGGTTCATGGCTGTTTCTTTTTTATTATAATTGATAAAGTTTCACGCCCATAGGTACAGAAGCCGGGTATTTCGGGCAATACAGTTTGTTAAAACATAACTGTTCTGGTTACAATTTTAATTATTTGTATCTGTTTTGCTTTGAAAAACTCCTGTATGCTATCGCTGCAATGAAAAATAGTACAAAAAAGATGAAGCACAGCATACCAAAAAGAACGCGCTCAGTCCGTCCCAAATTCGGGATTGGCGATGTCCCGCAAGCGACACATTTCAATCAAAGGTTGGAAACCGGTAGTTGAAATAAATTTTTATTCCGTTGGTAACAAATAAGTTAAAAAATTTTAAATCCAATTGGCACAAAGATAGCGTCTATTCATAAACAATAATAAAAGAAATAAACAAATGAATGCTAAAATCAGTCAAATCACCTCATCAGCTTTAATGGCCACGGCTGTGGCCGGAACCCTCATGGGCTTAGTTGGACAGGGCATACTCCGTGAGAATCCCTTGAATATTTTTTATGTCTTTGCCGCTTTGGGAATTCTGGAAATAATCCTGCAAGACTACAGGATCTTCCCACCCAACCCGGCGGTAAATGTGCCATCCACGCGCAAATTTTACCACGAGGATATAATCGCCGAGGGTCCCAGCGCAACATCCCTGCTTTTTCCATCAGCTCTACCAAAACCAAAAGTTCAACTGGTTAACGATGACGCGTCCCACCCACAAACGTGTCAACGGGAGCTGCTGGGGGCCGCTTAAAATTTACCTAAACTCTCTTACGAGGCGCTATGGATACCGTTGGTTCAGGTCCCGGAAAATTTCTTAACTCCGACATTCAGGGTTACGGAATATTTTTCACCAAAGTTAGATATCAGGTCCGGGGCCTGAACCATCACTTTCGACAATTGAAATATACTTATTAATGAATTTCTTGCAAACTCAGGCAAAGGAGGGAATAGTCGTAGCCCGTTATCGGGCTTTGTTTTTTTTCCGCGGCAGGAGAAAACAAACGCCCCATGCGCGAAAATGGAGGGACCATTTGATTTGAAAGCCCTCGCCATAGAACGCTTAACCTCCAAAACCCTGGCGCCAGCAGTGAGCATTGGAAACCACAAACTGATCGCCCTCGAAGGCATCACTAAAATTTACCTGGTGGAGGAAATCGAAACCCATGCCCTCTCGGGCATCCACCTGAAAATCGAGCCGGGTGAATTCGTCCTGATATCGGGACCTTCCGGTTGCGGCAAATCGACACTGCTCTCCATCATCGGCCTGCTCGACAGCCCGACCGATGGCAGCTACCAACTGGGGGACAAGGAAGTCTCGGGATTATCCCTCGATCAGAGGGCTCATATTCGCAACCGGGAGATCGGGTTTATTTTTCAAAGTTTCAATCTCATAGGTGATTTGTCGGTCTATGAGAATGTGGAGCTGCCCCTCGCCTACCGGGGTCTGAAACATTCGGAACGCAAAGCCATGGTTTTAGAGGCTCTGGAAAAAGTGGATATGATTCACCGAAAAAATCACCTTCCCAACCAACTTTCCGGTGGGCAACAGCAACGAGTGGCAGTGGCCCGCGCGCTGGCTGGCAAACCGCAAATACTCCTGGCCGATGAACCCACTGGAAATCTCGATTCCAAAAACGGAAAAGTGGTTATGGAGATGCTTAAAAATCTAAACGAAGCCGGAGCCACCATCTGCATGGTTACGCACGATGAGAGCTATGCCAAATATGCCAGGCGCATAGTGCATTTATTCGACGGCAATATCGTGGACGAAACCACCAATACCCATACGCGCAATTAAAACATTTTTCCATCCCGCATAATTATGGACCAATTCTGGAGAGAGATTCGTTTCGGCTTTCGCGCCCTACAAACCAAACCCGCCCTGAGTGTCTTGGCAGTGGTCGCGCTGGCCATCGGTATCGGCCTCACCACGAGTATGTTCAGCGTGGCTAATGGCATTTTGTTCAAAGGGGAGAGCTATGAATATTTCGATCGCTTGATGCACCTGGATCCTATTGCTTCCGACACCGGCGAGAAAAAATACGGTCTTCCATTCGACGTAATCGAGCAAATGAACCGGGATGCGAAGACCTTCGAGGGTTTCAGCGGATGGACCTTCGGCACCGTTAACTTGAGCGGAAACGGCTTGCCCGAGCGTTACGACGGGGCTTTCATTTCCTCTAATTTCCTGGATTTACTAGGGGTCAAACCTCACCTCGGATACAGCTTTTCCGATCCCGCGGTGGACAGTCGGAACGGAGCCCAACGCGTCATCCTCATCGGCTATGATGTCTGGAAACATCGCTATTACGGGGATCCGAAAATTATTGGTAAGTCTGTGCGCGTTAACGGTGTTGACGCAATCATTACCGGAGTCATGCCGAGGGACTTCAATTTTCCCCTCAACCAGGAACTATGGCTGCCGATTGAACAAACGCCGACCAACTCAAAGGGGAAGACTGGTAAAGCTTTTGGACGCATTAAAAAAGACGCCAGCAAGGACGAAGCCGAAGCGGAGCTGGCCTCTATGATGGAAAAAATCTCCTCATCCGAAGACGACATCGAAAAAATGGCCAAGGTATCTTTGGGCATCAAACCGTTCTCCCGCCAGTTTATGAGCAAAAAGATGATCATGGAAATTTTGCTCGGATTGATTACCGGAATTTTTGTCCTACTCATCGCCTGCGCCAATGTGGCCAACCTCTTGCTGGCCCGTTCCACGCTCCGGGCAAAGGAAATGGCAGTCCGCTCGGCACTCGGGGCCACCCGTTTTAAAATCATCCGCCAATTGCTGGTGGAAAGCCTCATTTTGGCCACCCTGGGAGCCATTGGAGGTCTTATCCTGGCCAGCTGGGGAGTGGATTACCTGTGGTCAACGATGCAAAAAATGGAACTGCCCTACTGGATGAACTTCCAGATCGACGGCAATGTCGTATTGTTTGTCATTATCATCACGCTGCTCTCAGGCATCATTTCCGGGATAGCGCCGGCATGGGAAGCTTCTCGCACCAATGTGATGAACATGCTAAAAGACGCATCCGCCACTTCCTCCGGGTTCAGCATTCGGCGCTTCAGCAAATTCCTCGCCGTGGTCCAGATCGCCATTTCCTGTGCCCTGCTCATCGGCGCCGGATTGACTATAAAAACCTTGGTCAACCTGAAATATACGGAAGTCGGGTTCGACCCGGAAAAATTACTCACCGTGCGCATGGGCCTTTTCCCCGCCGACTACCCGGACAACGAAAGCCGCCAGGCTTTTTACAAAAAACTGGTCATTAACCTGCGACACCAAACCGGGGTCGAAGCGGCCGCTATGACCAATTGGATTTTTCAAACCAATAAGGAATGGATGGACGAGGAATCTTGTGCCATCGAGGGCAAAGATTATGCCTCGGAACAGGATTTGACCGCCGTTGTGCGAACTTCAGTCTCTTCCACTTTTCTGACCGATCTCGACATTCCGTTGGTAGATGGAAAATATTTTTGCCTTCTTAATGAGGAGGAGAAGAAGGAGAATGTGGTCATAGTAAACGAAAGCTTCGCAAAGAAAATGTGGCCCGGTCAAAGCGCCATTGGGAAACGTTTGAAGTTCGACAACGAGATGCACGGTATGACGCATGAAATGAATGATGACTGGCTCAAGGTAGCCGGGGTGATCAAAGATTTCAAAATCACTGGGCACGACAGCCATCTGCGCTCGGATGTCGATGACATTATCCTCGAACCTTTTTGGCAGGAAAAGGATCTTGCCTTCGCCACCGTCGTTGTGCGCACCTACGGCGACCCCAAGGCGGCCATTACCAAGGTGCGCCAACAAGTCCAGGCCATAGACCCGCACCTCCCGATCTATTTTGCCAAAACGATGAATGAGTACTTTTACGACTCAAGCTACTATTACCGCCTCCTTGCTGGATTGTTCACCGTCTTTGGAGCCATGGCCCTTTTCCTGGCCTCGGTCGGCATTTACGGAGTCATGTCATTCTCCATCACCCAGCGGACGCGGGAAATCGGTATCCGCATGGCTTTGGGAGCAAAGAAAAAGAGTATTCTCAACCTGATCCTGAAACAAGGTGCGCTGCAAGTTTTTACCGGACTGGTGATCGGAATTCCAATGGCTTTCGGGCTGGCCAACATGTTGAAGTATTGGCTTTACGGGGTCAAACCCAACGACCTGCCGACTTTCGCGGCGGTGATCATTTGTCTGGCCTCAGTGGCTTTGCTGGCCTGTTTCTTACCCGCTCGGCGAGCCACCAAAGTGCATCCCATGGATGCCTTGCGCTACCAATAAACAACCGGCAAACACATTACCGGAGAATTTCTCCGTGCAAGTCGTCCCTATCCGGGAAAATCTTGCCATGCTTGGTGGTTTTCCTCAACTTGCGGACAAAAACCTCCTATTCTTCTTTTCCGTGAAATATCCGCTTTTTGGTTCCGTCGCTTTTTTTATATTTTTATCAATTTCCCTCAATGCGGAACACAGTTCCGACTCGTTTGCCCAGGATTACAAACATCTGCTGGAAAATAGGGACCAACTCTCCCCGTCGGAACGGTTGCACCGTCTATTTGTAGTTTCCTGGGAACACGGGTTGTTTGAAGATCCGGTCTTCGCTACCCAATTGGGGAGACCCGACTACATTGACCGCTGGCACGAGTTAAGCCTGGAGGCGGAGCAACGCCAAAGAAAAGCCACATATAGGCAAAAAGAGATACTCGATTCCATTGAGCCTACCACCCTCTCCGAGGCCGACATGCTCAATTATAAACTCTTCTCCTACCTTCTGCGGCAAACGATCGACAGCTACCGCTTTCCACCCGAATTCGCTTCCATGCCGGTCAATTACATGCAGAGCGTCACCCAGACCATCCCCAACGCTATCTCAATCATGCCGACACGCAAGTTGGAGGATTTTGCCAACATCATAACCCGCCTCGAGGGCATCCCGCAATTGCTCAAGGAAGCTCAGGCGGTGATGGAGCATTATTCGGCTCTGGGAGTGACTCCGGCCAAAATTACATTGCTTAATTTTCCCGAAGAAATTCGCGCTACGGCAACCGATGATCTAGATAAGAACCCACTCTGGCTGCCGTTCAAAGACATACCCGAATCCATTGATGCCCACGATCGCGAAAAACTCCAACAAGAGGCCCGCACGGTCATACTCGAAACGGTCAATCCGGCCTTTTTGGCGTTCGGCGATTACCTCGAAAATACCTACATTCCCCTTTGCCGGGAAGCGATCGGATGGAGCGTCATGCCCAAAGGTAAAGAATGGTACGCCTACGCTATTAAATCCCACACTACCACGGACCGCTCTGCACAAGAGGTGCACGATATTGGATTGAGTGAAGTAAAACGCATTCGGGCGGCAATGGAGAAGGTCATCAAACAGACCGGGTTCGAGGGCACGCGTGAAGAATTTCTCGTCTTTCTGCGCACCGATCCGCAGTTTTATTTCGACCGGGCGGAAGACCTCATGACGGCTTACCGAGCCATTTGCAAGAGAGCCGATCCCGAATTGATCAAAGTCTTCGGAACCCTTCCGCGCCTGCCCTACGGGGTGGTGGAAGTGCCCAATTACATGGCCAAATCGCAAACCACGGCTTATTACCGGCCCGGTTCGCTGCTGGCGGGACGTCCCGGCAACTTTTTCGCCAACACCTACGACTTGAAATCGCGCCCCAAATTTGAAATGGAAGCGCTTTCCCTGCACGAAGCGGTACCCGGCCATCACCTGCAAATTGCCATTGCACAGGAACTGGAGGGGTTGCCGGAATTTCGCAAAAATCTGTGGATCACCGCCTACGGAGAGGGCTGGGGTCTTTATTCCGAATCGTTGGGGGAGGAAATGGGGTTTTACAAGGACCCCTATTCCAAATTCGGACAGCTCTCATACGAGATGTGGCGGGCCGTCCGGCTGGTGGTCGATACCGGCATGCACGCCCTCGGCTGGAGCCGTCAAGACGCCATCGATTTTTTCAAAGATAATTCCGGACTGACGGAAAAGAACATCATGGTTGAGGTGGACCGCTACATATCCTGGCCCGGACAGGCATTGGCATACAAAACGGGTGAACTCAAAATCAAGGAATTGCGCCGTTACGCCACCGCCCAACTGGGCGACGATTTCGATGTGCGGGAGTTCCACGACCAGGTGTTGGGACATGGACTGGTGCCGCTCGACGTGCTGGAAGCAATCATCCGAGATTGGGTCGCCGGGCAAAAATGAAAATGGCGCTGAGGGCGTTCTTGTTGGCGATTCTGTTGGCCGGTTGTGCCAGAAGAGAAACCCGCGTCGAACACGGCAACCACAACCAAATCCTGCACTTGGGCAACCAGGTGGAGCCAGCCGATCTCGATCCCCATACCACCACCGGCGTCCCCGAAATCAATATCCATATGGCCTTGTTCGAAGGTCTGGTCAGCCCGCATCCAGAAGACCTCAGCCCCATCCCAGGGGTGGCCGAAAAATGGGAAATTTCCACCGACGGCCGGAATTACACCTTTTACCTGAGAGAAAACGCCCGTTGGTCGAACGGCGACCCACTGACGGCTCATGATTTTATTTTCTCCATTCAGCGGATGCTGAGCCCGGTCTTGGGTGCGGCTAACGCCGGACTGCTTTTTGTCCTGGAAAATGCCGGCGCCTATCACGCGGGCGACATCGAGGATTTTTCGCAGGTGGGTGCAAAAGCCATTAGAGATCATATACTGGAGCTAAATTTGGAGGAGCCGACGCCTTACTTCCTTTCCTTGCTGTTGCATCCGGCCTGGTATCCGGTGCACGAGAAAACATTGCTCAGCCACGGAGCAGCGAATGAACGCGCCACCGGCTGGACGAAAGCGGGCCATCACGTAGGCAATGGACCCTTTCGCCTCAAGGAATGGAGGGTTAATGAAGCGGTCACAGTGGAAAGGAATCCCCATTATTGGGACGCAACGGCGGTTCGATTGGAGAAAATCCATTTTTATCCAATCGAGAACCTCAATAGCGAAGAATTGGCCTTCAAAGCGGGCCAACTGCACGTCACCGAGGCCGTGCCCTCGGCCAAACTAGCCCTTTACCGGCGGGAAAATGCACCGTTTCTGCGCCTCGATCCTTATTTGGGCACTGAATATTACCTGCTGAATACGAAAATTCCGCCGTTGGACGATGTCCGGGTGCGGCGGGCGCTCAGC
>JAJFLT010000452.1 GCA_021772555.1 Opitutales bacterium
CAATGAAAAGTGCCGCCGTGGTGTAGGTCTTAAACTAAGCCATAAAAAAGAACGGCAAACCTCAGTGCATCCGCTCGGGCAACGGATCAGAGTTTATAGCCCACAAAGTCAAAGAAGAACTGCAGCGACGGAAGATCGATAAAGTATACATTGATCTTGATTGGACCCCATCTTTGCTACCACTTTAAGTGAGAGTATTTCCGTAGGTTAGGTATTGTAGGTTTTGCAGGGGGTGGCGTTAAGATTTCGATTTCGCTTTGCGATGTTGTTTGTGCTGTATAAAGTTAGTTGTTGCAGAAATTTCCATAATTATTATATCACATAATAGCACTTATTATCACTATTGCAAGCCGAAAAGTGAAAAAATCAAAAAAAATTGCACCCGCTTTTGAACGCCTTGCCCGGCTTCGGAATTCCCAGGAGTTGACCTGGAATCAGTTAGCGCAAAAGTTAGGTGTTGGGGTTTCTATGCTCATGATGGTTAAAAGTGGTAAGCGCAACCTGAGCGAAAAAGTAATGATTCGATTGGAATGGATGGAAGTCGATGCCGGGATTAAACCAGCATCAAAAGTGAGTAGGGTGGCAAAAGAAGCTGGGCGAAAACCACGGTCATCAAATCCACCGGTTGTTGCTGAAGACATGGAAAAAGGCTATTTCGATTTTAAGCCAGAGTATAAGTCTGACACGACAATGGAAGAGCTCCCTATCACCATTAGGTTGATTAGACCTCAACCTGAGGGAACAGCCAGGCTTGGCGAAATCCTCGGCAAGTCATTCGATTTCGACATTATTCTGCTCGCATGTTTGGACCCAGAAATCCGAAAAGAGGATTTTCTGGATCAACTCGACATCACTTCGCGACAATTACTTCGCGATACCGCTATGACGCTTGTGTTTGGCGTTGGTTGGCGGTCATTGGTAGCGAATCTAGCGGTGGAAAGCCGAATCGGGCCCTCACCAGTGGTTAAAAGGATACTCGGAAATTAAGTTAAGTCCTTACAGATAAAGAGTTTTGGACATTCCTTGAGGGTGCCAGTCCAGTTTCAAACTTTATTTCACATTCCTGAACCGCTAGTTTCAATCTTTATTACACGGGATACAACTTTATTGCACAGGATACAACTTTATTGTTCGAGCACATTACATTAGTGTACTCGGACAATATAGTTGGAAACTAGATAGTTTTGCAAGTCGTTGATAATCAATTCTCCTATGTTGGATCTGAAAGAGACAGAGGACAATAAACATTGAAACCGAAACGCCATTTTCCTTTGGATTTCGGAATTCGAGAACAATATAGTTGGAAACCAGCGATTCTGAAAATGAAAATGAACGATGTATCCCCATTTCCAAGGCGACGCAGGTGGACTTCAGGCATGCGCCCTGGTAAAGGAGACAAAGCAATTGCATAGACGGCTGTTTTTCGTCATGCGCTTTCCAGTAATTTCTCCGGAAAGACTCTCACTGGCAATGGTCGTGCTTTTGGCGGTCACATCAAAACCTATCCGTCCATTGAATTCAGAGCTTTGAGTATGTGCATACATTTCGCAGGCATTTATTGAGATGCATAAGGATCAGCGGCATCACGCATCCCATCCCCCATAAAATTAAAGGAAAGCACTGTTAGGATAATCAGGATTACTGGCATAAGCAGCCATGGATAATTGGCCACAACCTGAAGGTTCATGCAATCCTGCAGCATTACGCCCCAACTGACTATCGGCGGACGCAAACCCAGGCCGAGAAAACTGAGCGCCGTTTCTCCGAGAATCATAGTCGGAATACTCAAGGTCAGGGTGACGATAATGTGACTGGTAAAACCCGGTAGCAGATGCCGGAAAATGATTCTGTAATGGCTCGCTCCAAGCAGTCGTGCCGCCACTGCGTAATCCTCCTCGCGCAGGGAAAGGATTTTGCCGCGAACGACTCGGGCAAGGCCTGTCCACCCAAGTAGACTAAGCACAATAGTGATGGCGAAAAAAACCTTTAGCGCTGACCAATCAGCGGGCATGACCGCACCCAAGGCCAACCACAAAGGCAGTTGCGGAAAGGAGTTAATGATTTCGATGATTCGCTGAATCATATTGTCCACCCACCCACCACAATAACCGGAAACTCCCCCGATGCTAACCCCGAGCAAAAATGTGATGGAAATGGAAACCAATCCGATAAAAAGGCTGATACGCGAACCATAAACGATACGGCTGAAAATGTCATAACCATACTTGTCCGCCCCGAAAAAATAATACGTCGGAACTATAATTTTTTTTAAATCGCTTTCGGACATCGGCACGTATGCCTTGTAATCAACACCAAAAAAATGCCTTTCCAAAGGCACCAATCCCCACAGCTTATAAGGTTCGCCTTTGACGAAAAAACTCAGAGGAATACGGTTTTCCCTGTCCTCGATATAATAAATTTTAAAGGTGATGGGATCGACATGCCGGTTCATGGCATTGACATATACGCCATCTTTAAAGCTGAACAATGGCAGTTGGGGTGGGCAGTAAGCATGGTTGAGGTCACGCCAATCTTTGGAGTAAGGAGCAATAATTTCGGCAAAAATCGCCATCAGATAAAATATAACCAGAAGCAGCAGAGAGGCCACGGCCAATCGGTGTTTGCAAAAACGCAACCGAATCAACCCCCACTGCGACAACGTAGCTTTAGGTAGTTCCATGGTTCCTGTAGTCACTGAGTGCCAATCTCATTCCGACTACTTCCTGCAATCGGTTCTCAATCACCTTCATTGAGGATAGATTTGCTAGGTTTGTTGTTTCATTCGGGTCGGTTCTCCGGTTGAAAAGTAAATAAGGGTCACCGTGACGATTGAGCGCCATTTTCCAGTCATGACACATATAAAGGATCTCATTATTGTACTCGGAGATAGCCTCTGGACGATGCTCAACAGATGAATCTTTTAAGGTCGGACAAAACGACTTGGCGAATTGCCGATGGCAAATTTTTGCGCCAGCGAGTTGGACCAATGTAGGTCCGATATCAAACCATTCCACAAACGTATCGCTAACCGATCCAGCATAAGAACTCTGAAATATATCCGGCGTGCGTACGATCAAAGGTACGCGCACTGCGCCGTCCAGAAAATTACTCTTGTAAATCAGGCCGTGATCACCGTTCATTTCACCGTGATCGGAGGTAAAAACAATAACGGTGTTTGCCAACTCGCCACGATTTTCAATGGTTGTCAAGATACGCCCGATTTGTTCGTCAATTAAAGTGATGTTACCCGCGTAGTTGGCTCGCATTCTTCCGATTTCATTTTCTTCAAAAATAGGCCTATGCATACCACTGTTTGATAGCATCTCATCCAATAAGCCTTGAGGGCGAGTCTGGGCTCCACTCAACGCGGAATAGGCAGGCGGCATGGATTCGGGTACGTACATCGATGCGTAAGGCTCGGGTGTGTCCCAGGGCTCGTGGGGTCCGCCGAAGCTCACCCAACAGAACCACGGTTCCGCGCGATTGTAGCGTGAAAGGTAATTAGTGGCCCGTTCCGCAACAAAAACATCAGCATATTCTTCCAGTGGTAAGGCAGACGGCCGTACAAGATGTGGCTTAGAGCTGAAGCGTTCTCCGTAGTCATCTTTGTAGGCTTCGAGCAGTCCTTTCATTTCCCACCTCGCAGTCATGTGGCTCATTACATGAGCGCTCGCCCGAGGGCCGCCAATCTCGTTGAGGTCGTCCAGGCCGTGGGCATGCAAGAGTGACTCTTTTTCGCGCAAATCCCGGTCATGGGAATAGTGATGGATCTTTCCGAACAAGCTGGTGCGGAATCCCGCTTGCCGTATCTGCTGCAGCCAGGTGGGCGTTTCGGCTGGAAGCGTATATGATTGGTTTTTCCAAACGCCTGTATTGTGAGGGTAAAGACCGGTCGCCAAACTGATTCTTGCCGGCATACACTCCGGCGCATTGGAAACACAGTTGGAAAACCGAACGCCCTGTTGTGCCAGACGATCCATGTTTGGCGTTCTAACCCAACCGCCGCTGCAGCCCATAGCGTCCCACCGCTGCTGATCGGTCATCAAAAGAAGAATGTTCGGTTTATTCATGTTGGTTGATGGTTTATATTTTGTTACCATCCATTCTTATTCGCGGATCGAGCCAGAGCAGGAGCAGATCGCTGATCAGTGTGCCCATCACCCCTAAAAAACTCAGGACCATGAGCATGGAACCGGCCAGGTACATGTCCTCGGCCAG
>JAJFLT010000453.1 GCA_021772555.1 Opitutales bacterium
CAGGGTTTGTTCTGCATCGCGAAGGCTTCGGCCCGCCCCATGATGATGCAGTTGGTGATAATCAGACCGACAAAGATGGAAAGCTGTTTACTGATCTCATAAGAGTAGGCCTTGAGCACCTGGTCCACCACGATGACGAGCGATGCGATAATGGTCATCTGGACAATGATACGGATGCTGTTGGGAATGTGGTTACGGATCAGGCTGACGCTGGCGTTGGACAAACCGTTGACGATGGTAACAGCGGCGGCCATGACGAAGACAGTTTCCAGCTTCGAGGTAATGGCCAGGGCCGAGCAGATGCCGAGAACCTGCAGGGCAATGGGGTTGCTGTTGAAAAAAGGATCGATGAGAACTTTTGAAGGTTTTTCAGCCATAATAAATTAAACCCCCTCCTCTTTTCTAAATTGGGTTAAAAAGGGTTTAAACCCCTCCGCGCCCAGCCAATATTGCAGGAGCGCGTCGATGCCCCGAGTGGTGATGGTGGCACCGGACAGTCCGTCCGCCTCAAATTGGGCGTTGGGGCTGTTGGGGACGACTTTGCCCTTGAGAACCTTGATGCCGATTTGGCCGGATTTGTCGAAGGCTTTTTTCCCCACCCATTGCGCTTTCCAGTCCGGGTTGTCGACTTCTCCGCCCAGTCCGGGGGTTTCACCGTGCTCATAAAAGGCAAAACCTTTGATCGTGGAGAGGTCGTTTTCGAGAGCGAGAAAGCCATACATGGTGGACCACAAACCCTTGCCGTGGACGGGCAGCACCAATTGTTGCAGGGTGCCCTGATCGTCCCTGGAGACAAATACCGGGGCGTAGCGGGATTTGCGTTTTATTCCGGCCAGACCCTTTTTCCCGCTGACATCCAACCCAAGCTCCGTGCTGCGGGCAGCTTTCCGTTGGTCAAAAGTGGTGGCGTCGAGGCTCTCCTCGTATTGGCCCGAAGCCAGTTCGACAATTCTGACCTCGAATTTCTGGAAAAGTTCTTCCACCGACTTCCCCTCTTCGTAAAGCCCGGCCGCCAGGAGGATGTTTTTCTTGCGGTCCAAATCCTTGTTGCGGGCTTGGTTGGGCCTCAAAAATACGGCCGAACTGGAAACAAAGGCCGAACAGACGAGGGAAAGCAGCCCGGCGATCAACAGTGTTTTTTTGATGGTATCGTTACCCATTTCTCAACCTCCTGCGCTTGATATTGGCACGTATCACAACGTAGTCAATGACGGGTGCAAAAACGTTCCCGAATAAGATGGATAGCATCATCCCCTCGGGGAAAGCCGGATTGATGACGCGGATGAGAATGACCATGAAACCGATTAAAAATCCGTAGAACCACTTGCCGGTTTCGGTCATGGAGGCGGAGACGGGATCGGTCGCCATGAAGATCAGGCCGAAGGCAAACCCTCCCAAAACGAGATGCCAGGCGGGGTCCATCTGAAACATGGGGTTGGTTTCACTGCCCACCACATAGAGGAGGGAGGAGGTCAAAACAGCCCCGATGAGAACGGCGAGCATGATTCGCCAGGAGCCGACCCCGGTGTAGAGTAAAAAGGCCGCCCCGAACAGGCAGGCGAGGGTGGAGGTTTCCCCCATCGATCCCTGTATTTGCCCGACGAAAGCCTGATTCCAGGTGACGGTGGCGGTAAGGGCATCCATCCCTTCGGCGGCCACCAGGCCGAGCGGGGTGGCCCCGCTGAAACCGTCCACCGCGGTCCAGATGGCGTCGCCACTCATTTGGGCCGGGTAGGCAAAAAAGACGAAGGCGCGTGCGGTGAGGGCGGGATTGAGGAAATTTTTCCCGGTGCCCCCGAAAACTTCCTTCCCGATAACGACCCCGAAGCTGATCCCCAGGGCAACCTGCCAGAGTGGAATGGTGGCCGGCAGGGTGAGCGGGAAGAGGAGCCCGGTGACGAGAAAGCCCTCATTGATCTCGTGACCCCTGATGGTCGAGAAGAGCACCTCCCAAAGCCCGCCCACAATATTGCAGACAAGGAATATAGGGGCAAAATAGAGCAAGCCGTGGAATAAATTGGAAAGCAGGTTCTGGGAATCGTAGTCCATGCCCGCGAATTGCATGGCCAGACCGCGCCATCCGGGCGCTTGAGTAATGCTCATTTCGGCCATGGCCAGATTTGCCTGGTAGCCGGTATTGTATAGAGCCATCAAAACGCAGGGTCCCAGGGACACCCCGGCGGTGATCATGAGCCGCTTTTGGTCCAGGCCATCGCGCACATGGGTGTGGCCTTCGGTGACATGGCCGGGGGAAAAGAGAAAAGTATCGGCGGCCTCATAGAGCGGGTAGAGCTTGGCGAACTTTCCCCCTTTGCTGAAATGGGGATGAAGGCCGTCCAGAAAATTTCTTAAAAATTTCATAATTCCAGGTCAGCCTTCAATTTCGATGTTCGTGAGGTTTTCCCTCAGGATGGGGCCGAAATCGTATTTGGCCGGACAGGCGAAAGTGCACAGGGCGAGATCCTCCTCGTCCAGTTCGAGGCAGCCGAGGGCTTGCGCCTGGTCCGTGTCTCCCACGATAAGAGCGCGCAGGAGAAAAGTTATGACCATGTCCAGGGGCATTACTATCTCATAGGTTCCAATCGGGACCATGGCGCGGTCGCTTCCTTCCTTGGCGGTGGTGAAGGCGAATCTTTTTCCGTGAAGAAATCTCGATATGAAGGTGCGTTTTACTGAAAACCGGTCGAATCCCGGACGATGCCATTCGAGGAACAGTCTCTCCGGGTTTTCCCGGATGGCGCAGATTTGCATGTGGTAGCGGCCCAGGAAGGCGTGCGGGCCGACCGCTTTTTGGCCGTACAAAACCGAGCCGGAAACGATGCGGATGTCTCCCCCCGTCAATTCGCCTTTGACGATTTCGTCAACGCTGGCGCCGAGGCGGGTGCGGAGGTAACGAGGGCGCTTTACCATGGGCCCAGCCAGGGAAATGACTCTTTCCACATCAAGCCTGCCGGTGGTGAACAGTTTGCCAATGGCGAGGACATCCTGATAATTGAGGTGCCAGACGGTTTTATGAGCGCTCACCGGATCCAGGAAATGAATGTGCGTACCGGCTAAACCGGCCGGGTGGGGACCCTTGAATTCCGCCCAGTTGACAAAATCGAGGTCTTTGCCGGGAATGTCGTCTCCGGTCCTGGAACAGAGGAACAGTTCCCCGCTGGTGAGCCTGGAGAGCGCGGTAAGCCCGTTGATGAAATCGGCTTCCCGTTTTCCGATGACGAACATCGGATCGACCGCCATTGGATTCGTGTCCATGGCATTGATAAAAAGGGA
>JAJFLT010000454.1 GCA_021772555.1 Opitutales bacterium
CGGCGACGCCCTTTACAGCGGCACCCTCAATCTTTGGGGCGCCGTTGACGCCACCGCCCTGCGGCCCGTAGCGGAGAGCGCATTGCAGAAAATCCTTCGCCTCATTCAAGATGCCCAAAATCAAAAAGCGCCCAGCCAGAGTTTTACCGATCGTTTCGGCACCCGTTACACCCTGGGCATTCTTTCCCTCACCGCCCTCATGTTTTTTATCTGGTGGCTGGCCTTCGATTTACCGGCTTTTATCAGCGAAGCGGGCCGAAAGTCCGCCTTTTACCAATCCATGACCCTACTCGTGGTAGCGAGTCCTTGCGCCCTTGTTTTGTCGATCCCTTCGGCTATTTTGGCGGGCATTGCCTGGGGTGCCCGGCGGGGCATCCTCTTCCGGGGCGGTGCCGCCATTGAGAACCTGGCCGAAATCGATACCGTGGCGCTGGACAAAACGGGAACCCTCACAACCGGCGACATGGTGGTGGATAAAATCGAGAGTTTTCCGCCGGGCCGGGAAAGCGAGACCGCCCGTTACGCTTATTCTCTCGAACGCCACTCCGATCACCCGATTGCCCGTGCCATTGTCAAGTATGGCGAAAGGGAGAACCTATCCACTTTGCCGGTAAACGGTGCAATCGCTTTTCCCGGTCAGGGTATGGAAGGCTTCATTGATGGTTCAAAATGCATCCTCGGGCGGCGCGAATTACTCTGTGACGGACCTCTGGCGGAATTTATGGAAAATGTTCCTCCACCTGCGCTGCACTTCATTGAAGTCTGGATTATCGCCCAGGATTTCCTCGGACGGATTTTATTACGAGATCAGGTGCGTCCGCAGTCGAAGCCGTTTTTAAGGGAACTGGCCCGCCGGAACCTGAACACCGTCATGCTTACCGGCGACCGGCGGGAGACGGCCGAAGCCGTGGCCCATGAACTAGGCCTGCAGGAAGTGCGCTCCGGCCTTACCCCCGGCCAGAAGGTGGACGCGATCAATGAGCTAAAGAAATCAGGCCGGCGCGTGGCCATGGTTGGCGACGGCCTCAACGACGCACCCAGCTTGACGGCCGCCGATGTGGCCGTGGCAATGGGTTCACGCGGCAGCGACGCCGCCCTCGAGCAAAGCGATGTCGTCCTCATGCAGGACCGCATTGAAGGATTTGTCGATGCCTACCGGCTCAGCCTGGCCTCGAGGAAGGTGATTCGCCAAAATATCGTCGTTGCCCTGGGCACCGTGATGGTCATGGTGGGGGCGACTTTAATCGGCGTTCTACCACTCTCGGTTGGCGTTTTGGCCCATGAAGGCAGCACCGTACTGGTCTGCTTCAACAGCCTCCGTTTATTGTTCATTAAAGATGCCGTTTCCGGGAACCAACCGAAATGAGTACAACTGACTTCAGGAGGGAAGGCGGAATTTGTTTGAACCGCGCTCTGTAACCGCCTACCCCATGACGGTTCAATTCTTTCCCTGTGAGTATATTATCAACATGGTGGCCGCTCTGGACAGCCTGGTTTTTACAGGGGCTTTTCGGTTGCTACAATGTCTGGGCCTACCGCAAAAAAATGATCGCTCAGGATGAGCTGCTTGCTCAAAAACCGGAAAAACCCATTCGCCCGGCGGCGGTTTTCATCCCCATCAAGGGCGTCCGTTCCAATTTTAAAGCCTTTCTCGACGGCCTTCTTAACCAGGATTACCCGGACTATCATCTCGTCATCACAGTGGAGACGGAGGAAGACCCTACCTACGCCGCCCTTTGCCATTACCTCGGCCTGAAAGACGGTGAGCGTGTTCTGACAAAGGAAAACCTGAGCGCGGAAAACCCGCCCATGGCACCGGGATTGCGGCAGGTGCGGCTTAATGTGGCCGGATTATCCGAAAATTCCAGTCAGAAAATCCACAATCAATTGAGCGCCATACCCTACTTTGAAGAGCGCGATAAAATCATTGCCTTTGGGGACGCCGATATTCTCATCGGGCCGGATTGGCTGACCCGGCTGCTCGGACCGTTGAACCACGAAACGCACCCTGTATCCACAACCTACCGTTGGCTTATCCCGGAAATACCGACCTTCCCCAATTACCTCGTTTCCGTCATCAACGGATCGGTCGGGACGCTTGGTGGACCCGAATGGTGCAACCTGACCTGGGGCGGTTCCTACGCCCTGACCCGGGAAGCCTACGAAATTGTCAACCTGCCGGAAGCCTACAAAGGTGCCCTCAACGACGACTTGCAAATGGCCCACGTAACCCATCGGGCCCGCCTGCGCATTGGCTTTGTCCGTTCACTTATGCGCCCCACCCCCATCGACTACAGTTGGAGCGACATGTTTTGGTTTGCCTGGCGGCAGTATTTCCAGGTGCGCATCTATTCCCCCTACGTTTGGACCATCTCGCTTATGGCAACCTTCTTTTATACGGTGGCGTTCCTCGTTACCTGGGCGGCCCTTTTTTCCGGAAACCTCTGGGCTTTCGTCCCCATATCCTGCATGTTTATTCTCAACCAGATACGCGCCTCCGAGCGGATTAAAATCATTCAGTATATCTTTGATGGTGAATATCTTAAGCGGCTTAAACCCCTCTTTTGGATCGACCGTTTTTTGACTGCCGGCTGGCTTTTTGTGCACTTTGTATTCGTAGCCACCACCACCTTCGCCACCAAAATCACCTGGTCCGGCATAACCTACCAGGTCACTGGGCGGCAAAAAACAAAAGTCATCACCCGCGTAACCGATCATTAGCCAACAACCCACTGGCGCAGTTTAAAAAGAACTGGGCGGGAAAATATTCACGTCATTACCGAAAAAAAACCTTTCCACCTCTTGTTCTGTCCCTAAAATTCCATACCAATATCATTACCTGACACAAGCCGGCAAAGGGCCCTTAGCTCAGCGGTTAGAGCAGAGGACTCATAATCCTTTGGTCGGGGGTTCGAATCCCTCAGGGCCCACCATTGATACTCAAATAGTTGTGTAATTATCTAAAATTAGATTTTTTTAATCTGGGGCAATTCTGGTGCATTTTTATTCTTTTGGATCTCTATATCAAGTGTTCGCCTTTAGGGTTAAACCTTGGGAAATTGTAGTTATTCCGCTTCGCTAAAGAGTTCGGGCCTTAACAAATTGCCCATCGGCAAGCTTCGGGCAATTTGCATTGGCCACCGAACACGAAAACCTACCATTTCCCAAGGTTTAACCCCAATGCCAAAAACCCCTCGCCCTGCCCCATGGAACCGGAGAGGGCGACGGCGATGTCCGGCATCCCGGTCAGCATGATGCAAACGCCTCGGCGGCCATGGCCAACAGCTCGCGCAACCTGGCGCAGCGCGACAACCTCCTTGCCAGTAAGCTTAACGAGGTAGTCAAGGTCTTAAACAACCGGGAGCAGCTTATCAATGTCCCGGCTGTGCGCACCGTGCTCCCACCCGGAGCCTCGGAGATCATCCAGAATTTCCGGATCCCGGAAGGGTTCGAAGCCCGGGTGTTGAATGCCAGCGTAGCCCCGGCAGGTCAGGCCCGGCTGGATGTATTCCACGGCGATGAGTCCTACGGGGCCCAAGCCGGAGCCAAAATCATCAACACGACCGACGAGTTCGACGGCGGGGTCTCTTTTTTCGGTACCGGTGAATTTATCGTCAAGCTGACCAACTTGTTTGATGCCACCATCGATGCAGCGGCCTCTTTGATCCTGACCATGCGCCCGACCACGGCCGGGATCACTGGCGGATGGATTGGGTCCGGAGCCAAGGGCCTGAAGGACGATAAAGGCGACCGGGGGGCTCCAGGGGCCGTTGGGTCCAACCGGTCCCGGTAGGCACGGTAGCGGAGAGCTTTAAAGACGCCCATGCTCCGAAAATCGTCTATAAGAAAGGCGACATCGTCACCCACAACGAAGCGGAATGGATAGTAGGCACCTCTGCTTTCATCTCTTTAATCACCCACACATCCTACCCGGATTCGACGAAAATTAAATGGCCGATAAAACCCGTCCCCTCCAGCCTCCTTAGAGGAAATTGTACGCGGCTGAAAAATACTTCACCGAGGCCGGGACCCTGTATGGCAAATACCCAATCGACATCGTGTTCATCGGCTCAAATAAACTGTAGTAATGTCACAGTTTCGCGGGTTTTGTGATAGTTTTGTTAACGTAAATCGGAGATTTAAATCCTTAAGGATTTAAACGCCTGATAAAAAAAAATCAAAAAATTATGTAATTATTTTCTACTGTTTACAAAATTCCTTATAAAAAACCTCAACTAATCAATTTGGCCGAGACCGACACCTCAAAAAATCACCACCTTCATCGCATTTTTGTCTTCATTGGAAAATATTTTTTTCAAAAAAGAATAGTGCCTAACATTGCGCTTCTCTACTTCTTCCATCGAAGCTACAACCCAATTTAGAATATCTCCTAAACCTAAATTTGTGTGCGTTTTTTTAAGTTCATCAAGCAAAGCCCTAGTCTCTGGCCTAACACGGACAGATAACCGGACATTTTCCTTAATCGACGGAATTCTTTTTGGCTGCACGCTGAGGTGAGGAATCCAGGAAACCATAGCATCGACGACTTCACCGCGGCTCATTTTTTGATTCCGGGAAAATTCTTGAATTTGTGCCCCCCGTGAATGGATTAACCCAGGTCGACAAAGCAACCCTGCGCTGATCATAGACCGTAGGGCGACCAAGACTTTTCCCAGGTCCTGAAATCCTCGTTCCTCCGCTGCCTTTACCGCCCATTTTTGGGGTATACGGTATACGTTTTGATTTTCGCGTGCAAGAAAATAAGCTCGAAATGAAGGCAGGTACTTTCTAACCATAATTACGCACAAAAATTAGACAACACCTTGATTATTCAGGATAGGTGATCAGGCTGTTATTCCGCTAGAATAAAGGGAAATCGGTGAAAAAATTAACACTAGCTACATATCTATATTTACCGATTTGGAGCTTGATGTAAGTAAAAAATCATACAAAAACTGCGCTATTAACTGTGTGGGTACCCCCCAGAAAATCTAAAAAATCTTAATAAAAAAAGAATTTTTTGACTTTTATCGAAAATTTCCGTGAGCTGATCGGACCCCATCTTTGCTACCACTTTAAGTGAGAGTATTTCCGTAGGTTTGGTATTGTAGGTTTTGCAGCGGGTGGCGGAGTGAGGCCGTAGGCCGAATGGAGCCAGCCGCTGCTTTGTTGATTGTTCGCCAGAGCTTGGCAAATGTGTTGGGTGAGTGAAAGCCTAATCGGCTGTGGGAATGTTTCGCGTTGTATTTGTGTCGCCATAGTTCTACCACAACACGCGCTTCGGTCACGCTCAGGAACAGTTCCTGATTAAGGCATGAGCGCTTCGCTATGTCGTCACTAACGTTCCTCGGTACATCGCGCAGGCGATTATGAAAGGATTCGATGTGTCCATTCTGCCAAGGGCTCCCTGAATCAATGTATACGATATCGATCTTTTGCCGCTGCAGTTCTTCTTTGACTTGGTGGGCGATGAACTCCGATCCGTTGTCCGAGCGGATGCACTGGGGTTTGCCGTTATCCTTTATCGCTGCGTTCAATACCTCCACCACATC
>JAJFLT010000455.1 GCA_021772555.1 Opitutales bacterium
CCTGCCCGCAGCCCAAATCCAAAATCTTACTCTCGTCCGGCACCGTATCGAGAACGACCGTGTGAGAAGATGTATAACCCAATTTAAGATCGTAATCGGCCTGCGGTCCCTGCACATCAAATACCTTGCGATAGCGGATACCCATGCCGTGCAAACGGCTTGCAATTGTCGTCAAAACGACATCGCGGGCATATTTAATGCCGTTCACATAGCATATTTCATCACCGTAATAAGTGGGAATGGGGATTTCCCTGATGACATATTTTTTCATCAGAAACTGGATAATGATTTCGGTATCGAAATGGAAATCATTGGTATTGTTTTGAAAAGGAATCCCGGCCAGAGCCTTGACCGAATAAATACGGTAACCGGAATGAAATTCGCTCAGGGAGGCCCGTAAAAATTTGTTCTGGAGAGTCGTCAGAATGCGATTGCCGACATATTTGTAAAGAGGCATACCGCCCTTCAAGGCCTGCCGCGGCTCTGACATGCGGCTACCGAAGACAGCGTCGCATTGTCCCTCAAGGACGGGTCGGGACAGCTCATCGAGCATTTCCGGCGCGTACTGGCCATCGCCGTGGAGCAAGGCCACGGCGTCAAATCCATGGTCGATGGCATATTGGTAGCCTAGTTTTTGATTGCCCCCATAGCCCTGGTTGACCGGGTTAAAGAGGACTTCCATGTCCAGATCGGGATTTTGTTTTTTAAAATCGAGGCCAAGAACAAAAGTTTCATCGCGGGAGGAATCGTCGATGATGAGAATGCGGCAATGGTAATTATTGCTCAGACTCTCGGGAATTCGGCGCAATGTGCTCAAGAGAGTGCTTTCGGCATTGTAGGCCACGATAAAAACGAGGAGTGATTTTTTACCTTTTTCGTTTTCCTTAGTCATGGCAATATGGATTGATTGGCCGCCTCTCCCGGTTATTTTCTGTCGCCCTCGAACTTGAGAATGAGTGTGCTGTCACCGGGCAAAAGCAGCTCCAGCGAATAGGGTTGGTCGTGAAATGGAATGTTATCGGTATGCAGGCCGCCGAGATTGCCAGCCCCCCGCCCACCGTAAGCTTTCGCGTCGGAATTGATGGCTTCTCCCCAAAAACCTGGCCAAGGCACCCCGATACGGTAGGGAGCCCGCTCGAGAGGCGTAAAATGCCCAACAACGGCCAAGGTATCCTCGGGTTTCCCGTTTTGACGCAGGAATGAGATGACGGAGCTTTCCGCATCATCGTGGGAAATCCAGGTAAAACCGCCGGGCTCATTATCGGTTTCAAACAACACTGGCGAGGCGCGGTATAGGGCGTTCAAGTCGCGCACAATTAATTGCACCCCTTCATGGTCTTTAAATTCCAGCAGATGCCAATCGAGGCTGTTGTCATAATGCCACTCGGCGGACTGCCCGAAATCATTTCCCATGAAGAGGGTTTTTTTGCCCGGCCAAGCCCACATCAAGGCGTAAAGTGCCCGCAGGTTATTGGCCTTCCCCGTCATGGAAGGAGCCCCCATTTTCATTATCATGGAGCTTTTTCCATGCACCACTTCGTCATGAGAATATACCTGTACGAAATTTTCGCTGAACTGGTAGACCATTCCGAAAGTCAAATTATGCTGGTGCCATTTGCGATGAATGGGGTCCTTCGAGAAGTATTCGCAGGTGTCATTCATCCAGCCCATATTCCACTTCATATCGAACCCCAACCCATCCTCGGAGGTAGGCTGAGTCACTCCCGGCCAAGCGGTGGACTCTTCAGCAATCATGAGAACGCCGGGATAATACTGATGCACGAGATCGTTGGTTTTGCGCAGAAAGCGGATGGCTTCGATATTTTCGCGGCCCCCGAATTGATTGGGAATCCATTCCCCTTCTTCCCGTGAGTAATCGAGGTAGAGCATGGAAGCGACGGCATCGACCCGGAGGCCGTCGATGTGGTAGCGGTCCAGCCAAGACAGGGCGCTGGCGATAAGAAACCCGCACACCTCATGCCTGCCATAGTTGAACACCAGCGTACCCCACTCCTGGTGGAGGCCCTGGCGCGGGTCGGCATGTTCGAACAGCTGCGTACCGTCGAATTCGGCCAAGGCAAAATGATCCACCGGGAAATGCCCCGGCACCCAGTCCAGAATCACGCCAATGCCATTCTCATGCAGAGCGTTGACCAGGTAGATGAAATCCTGCGGATTGCCAAAGCGGTGGGTGGGGGCGAAAAACCCGGTCACCTGATAACCCCAGGAACCGTCGAAAGGATGCTCCGATAGCGGTAAAAACTCTACATGGGTATAGCCCATCTCCTTCAAATATTCGACCAGTTCGGCGGCCAGTTCCCGATAACTAAGGGGCCTGTTGCCATCCTCCACTACCCTTTTCCAGGAACCTGGGTGCATCTCGTAAATGCTGACGGGCCTCTTTTTCCAATCAGTGCGAGCCCGCGCTTTCAGCCATTCGGCATCACTCCAGCCGTCGCCACAGACATCGTGAATAATGGATGCATTGTGGGGCGGCGCCTCGAAATAGGTTCCAAAGGGATCGACCTTCAGGCGAACAAATCCATCGGTTCCCAGGATTTCGAATTTGTATTTTTGACCCTCGACCAGGCCGGGAATAAATATTTCCCAAATACCGCTGTTGCCCAATGGTCGCATCGGGTGATAACGGCCGTCCCAATTATTGAAATTCCCCACCACTGAAACCCGTTTTGCGTTGGGTGCCCAGACGGCAAAAGAAACGCCTTTGACTCCATCTATCTCTCTTAAATGGGCGCCCAGTTTTTGGTAAATCCGGTGTTCATTGCCTTCGTTGAAGAGATAGATATCCTGCTCTCCCAGACTGGGCAGGAAGCTGTAGGGATCGTAAAATTGCCGGATTTCGCTATTGAACCGTTCGATTCGCAACCGATAGGGAAAAACCTTGCTTCTATTGCCGATCAATCCTTCAAAAAACCCCTCGGGAGAAATTTTTTCCAGGCGATAGCGTTTCTCCGGCACGCTTTCATAATCAATCACCTCACAGCTGGCGGCATCCAGGAGCAAGGCCCGCACGATGAGCTTTTTCTTCCCCTTGCGTGTGCAAGGATGCATTCCGAGTAGGCGGTGGGGATGCCCATGCTCGGCTTTTATAAGGACTTCAAGTTCTGCCGGGTCGATAATCACGAAACTGCTTGTTTCAAAAACTTTTCAGCGGGAAAGCGCTTTTATAAACCAGAAATAAGGCTCTCTGCCAAGCTGTAATGGCCTTTGCGCTTGTGATTTCCGCCATGGTATAAATAACCAATTAGTGGATCCCTTTTGCAACGACCTGGCTGTAAAATCATAAAATGACTCAGAAACAGGAGAAACCACAATCCGGTTCAGACAAGAAGATGGACGTTTCCCAAGGAAGGTCTTCGGTGGCGGCCTCGGGGGTGGTATCGGGAATTTTTGGGGTTTTGCTGGGGTTTTTCATGGCGCTTACAGCCAATTCAATTGCTCTGTGGGCGGATGCGGCCGCAACAGTGCTTGATTTTCTGGCGGTATTTATTGCTTGGTGGGGTTTAAAGAAAACCGAGAAGGGAAAGACTGAGATTTTTAATTACGGTTTCGGTCGGTTCGAGAGCTTGACCAGCATGGCCATGGCGGCCCTCATGGTAGTTTCCTTTTTCATTATTTCGGGGGCGGCCTATGTGCGATTTCAAAATCCGATAGACGTTCATGGATTGGGAGTCATAATCGGCATACCCGGTGTTTTCATCTTCGGCATTATTAACTGTAGATTGTTATTGGGCAGCCTGAAGCTCGAAAAGCACAAAAAGACCGCTTTGATTACGGCGCAGCGGCGCCTCTACTCGATCAAGGTCGGAGCGAATGTATTGTTGTTCAGCTCGCTTTGCATTTCCTATTTTTTAAGCGATTACGCCTGGGCTGGTTACTCCGACCCCATCGTCGCTATATTGATAGCTCTGAGCCTCCTTGTGGGAGCCTCGAAGATGTTTCGGTTTTCCGTGCGCGACCTGCTCGATTGTGCCGTCGAAGAGCAGGCGCAATTACTGATTCTACGTGACCTCGCCCTTCACTTCGACGATTTCGAACAAATTTTGGAGATCCGGTCGCGGTGTTCGGGGGGAAAGGTCTATGTGGAAGTATTTCTGGAATTTTCCCCTGCTTTAAAGCATGGCGTGGTGATGGAAACCATCCGGGCTTTGCAGGCAAAAATAAAAAAACACATCCAATGCGATGAGGTTTTGATCATTCCGTCAGTTCAATCAAAAAATCAATTGGCATGATGGAGCGAGGAGACGACCCACATACCTTAGCCAACGAAGCAGAAAACGAAACCGGAGCATCTATCGCAGCATCCGGACTCGCATCGGGAATCATCGGGTTTGTCCTGGGCCTTATTATTGCGCTAACGGCCAACTCAATCGCACTCTGGGCCCGCGTCATCGCATCGTCACTTGATTTGCTGGCTGTGTTTATCGCCTGGTGGGGATTTAAGAAAACCGTCCAAGGAAAGACGGATTCCTTCAATTACGGTTTTGGAAAGTTCGAGAGCCTCATCAGCCTGATCATGGCCGTCTTGATGGGGGTTTCTTTCCTCTGCATATCGGGGGCGGCTCTTATTCGATTTATGGAGCCTGTTCCGATTCATGGTTTGGGAGTTATCTTCGGATTAGGAGTCCATCTGGTTTTAGGATTAATCAATAGAAGAATTTTAGCCAAAACCCTAAAGCTGGAAAAGCGGACGAAGTCCACTTTGGTCACTGCACAGCGCCGCTTGTTCACCGTCAAGCTGGGATCCAATGGGCTCATGTTTGGCTCTCTCGGCATCTCCTATTTTTTTCCTGATTATTCCTGGGTCGGTTATGTGGACCCGACAGCGGCGATTATCATTGCCTTTACCATCGTTTTCAGCGCCTCGAAAATGTTTAGATTTTCCGTGCGCGATCTGCTTGATTGCGCCATCGAAGAACGATCGCATTTATTGGTTCTGCGGGCGCTCACCCATCATTTTGATGATTTTGAACAAGTTTTGGAAATTCGATCACGGTGTTCCGGGGGAAAGGTGTATGTGGAGGTATTTCTGGAATTTTTACCCGGCATAATACACGGAACCGTCATGCAAACAGTCCAATCATTGCAAACGAAAATCAAAAAGGATATTAAGTGCGATGAGGTTTTAATTATCCCCTCGCAGCGAACGGATTTCGGTCGAAATGGTGGGCCATAACAATAGCCCTCAAAGGGACACCCAACAGGTACCAAGTAAGTATTTAAAAACTGCCCAACGCTTCGGTTTCGCCCGCGAGAACATTAAAGATTTTATCGAAACCGGTAATCTGAAAAATTTCCTGGACGGAGTCATTCAAACCGCAGATTCGCATTTCGCCGTCTGCATGCTTCATTCTTTTGGCCGCATAAAGCAAGATCCGCAGACCGGCGCTACTGACGAAATTAACTTTCTCAAAATTAATAATTAACTTTACAGCCCCGCCGTCAATAACCTTGTCCACACTCTCCTGTGCGCCTTTTGCCGTATTCATATCGAGATTCCCTTCAAATCGCAAAATCGAAATGGAATCCACCGTGGTGCTGATTATTTTCATAAACCGTGAGACAATCTCGCTTTCTTAATGGTAACGTTTGACCAGTATCAATACCTATGTTCGTTTCGACTCGCCTTCTTGTAAACAAAAGTCTTTATCGAAATCAAAAGTCATTTCAACCATGAACCCGATTATGGCAAATACAATCTTGGCATTTTCTGAGAAAATATGACTCTGCGGTTAGGCCTTACGTTGATCTTCCTGGCACTCCTGACTATGGTCGGGGCCGCTCTCTATGTCGTCAAGCTCACTGTGCAAAACCAGGAGGAGATCGGGGCGGCTGAAGTACGCCGTTACGATTCCTACAAGCTGGCCGACGAACTGCGCCAGAGCTCTGATGATTTGACCCAAATGGCCCGGTTGTTCGTCAACACTTCCGACACCAGGTTCAAAGTTTATTTTGAAAGAATCCGGGCCATTCGCGATGGCGAGGCACCGCGCCCGGTTGACTACGACAGAATCTATTGGGATTTTGTGGCCGCAACCGGAAAAGATCCGCGTCTGCAAGGGACGCCCGTGGCATTGGAAGCTCTGATGCGCGGTATGCATTTCACCAAAGATGATTTCGAGTTGCTGCATCAGTCCAAAAAGCGTTCCGACACCTTGATCCAAATTGAGGAGCGGGCCATGAATGCCATGCTCGGCCTTTTTGCAGACGCAAACGGGCACTACACCATAACAGGCGCAACCGATCAGAATCTCGCCCGCAATCTCATGCACTCCGGCGATTACCTGGCGGCGAAAGCCGAAATCATGGAACCCATTGAGAAGTTCCTCGTTAATATCGACACACGCACGGCAGCGGAAGTTTCCCGGCTGCATCAACGGGGCCAAAGGCTGAATACCATTGCCGTGGCCATTATGAGCGTGGCGGTGGCGCTGATTTTCGTCTCCCTCCTGGTAATCCAGCGTCATCTGTCGTCCGCGCCGACAGAAACCATAGTGGAAACGGACGGCACAGTAAGGGGAAAACCGCCACCCTCGGCAACCTGGACCGCATGGCCCCTGCTCATGTCCGGGCTCGTCGCATGCCTGGCAATACTCGGCACGACATGGTGGACGCAAGCGCATCACATGGATAGCATGAGGCGGGAAGCGGGAAATACACTTCAGGCAGTGATGCTCAACTCCGCCAATACCCTGGAAGAATGGTTTCAGAAACTGGAATCGGAGACGCGCATTTGGGCGGACACACCCGCCCTGAAACTTTGGCTGAAAGTTGTAAATCACGCACCCGATCGGGGATCAACGGGTATTGCGGTGAATTTCGAACCGGTCTCCGCCCTACTAAATCCCATCCTCTCCCACGGAAGCTACGAGGGCTACCTGCTTTTATCTACGGAAGGCCAAGTCCTTGCCAGTGACGAGAAATCGATCATTGGCAAAGATATTTCCAGCAGCCTGCCGAACCAATTTCTCGACCAAGTTTTGAAGCCTCCCTCCTTCACCTACATTTCGATCCCTCAAAATGAAGGGCGCAAGGACGGCGGCGCTCCATCTCCCTATTCCAGCGAAATCCTGGCCGGGGCAGCCATTCAAAGCGACACGGAGCAAAATGTCGGCGTCCTCGTATTCAGGGTCTCGCCGGAGCGGGAACTTACATCGATTCTCCAACGCGGGCGTATCGGGGAAACCGGAGAAAGTTACGCCTTCAATCAATATGGGCAACTGCTCAGCGATTGCCGTTTCGACAAAATTTTACGACAGAGCGGCTATCTCGGTGAAAACGATGCGGAAATCCTCAATATCGAAGTCCGCGATCCGGGGGGCAGTTTGGCATCTGGATTCAGGGCCACTCAGGACCCCGGTGAATGGCCTTTGACAATGATGGCCCGCAGTGCAATCGAAGGAGCGGACGGCATCAATCTGGACGGCTACCATAACTACCAGGGAGTTCCGGTCATCGGAATCTGGACCTGGAATGGGCATTATGGGTTCGGCCTGGCCACCGAGATCGAGGTGCGGGAAGCCTACGAGTCGATGCGCGCCTACCACCGCCAGGCAAAATTCGGAACGACATTGGCCGTAACCCTGATTCTTGGGCTGACGGCTCTGTTTATCAGGGGCCGGATCAAGGTCGCTACCGTGAACGCAAAACTGAACGATGCCTACCGGATCATCAAGGTTAGCAAAGACCGGATGGAGGAAGAGTTGAACATCGGCCGGGAAATTCAGATGAGCATGATCCCGCTGACCTTTCCGGCTTTTCCCGAGCGAGAAGAATTTTCCATTTACGCCCTGCTACAGCCGGCCAACGAAGTGGGAGGGGATTTTTACGATTTCTACTTTCTCAATGATGACAAGATCTGTTTCTGCATCGGCGATGTTTCCGGCAAGGGAGTGCCCGCCGCCCTATTCATGGCCGTAACTAAAACACTCATCCACTCTTGGGCGCAGGATGATCACTCGACCGCCAGTATTCTAACGCATGTTAACGAAACACTCAGCCAGGATAATAAAACCTGCATGTTCGTAACCCTTTTCGTGGGTATTCTGGAGGTTAGTACGGGTGAAGTCACCTACACCAACGCGGGTCACAACCCTCCCTACCTGAGACGGGCAAAGGGTAACCTGGAACGTGTTGACCAGCCGCATGGACCGGTGGTTGGAGCGATGGAGGGAATGGCTTACGGCGAATCGAAACTACAAATGGAAAAAAACGACCTCTTCTTCCTCTATACTGACGGTGTGACTGAAGCCATGGATCATAATGATGAACTTTTTACCGAGGAGAGATTAACCAAAATTTTGGGCAAAAACTCCGCCTTCCCGGCTGAGGACACAGTGGTGGAGATCCTTTCAGAGGTAAATAAATTTGAGGCTCAGGCCGTGCAATCCGACGACATCACGGTTTTGGGTCTGGAGTATCTCGGATGCAGGGAAGAGGGAACTCCGCCTCTTTTCTGCATAACACTGAAAAATCGCTTATCCGAGCTGGACGACCTGAAATCGCGCTTTAGCCAATTTGCGGACGAAAATGCAATTTCATTATCCACGGCGAGAACAATCAATGTGGTCATCGACGAATTATTAGGGAATATCATGAATTTTGCTTACAAAGACAAAATGAGCCACAATATTGAATTCAAGGCCGAATTGAAAGATGATCGTATGGAGCTGACCGTTATCGATGACGGCATCCCGTTTAATCCCATATTGTCGAAAACCCCGGATATTTCCAAAACCCTGGAAGAAAGGGAAATTGGAGGACTGGGAATTCATGTGGTAAAAAACCTGGTGGACGAACTATCCTATGAACGGAGAAATGACCGAAATGTCCTCAATATGGTCAAAATCAAGACAACATGAGTGGCCATCTAGTTGCTCCCCGTAAATGAAGCGTTGGAATTTTTTTCGAGACGCCTTCAAAATTTATCTTGTGCCCTAAAATGCCGGTCCACATAGTCCGAATTTCGTGTTTTCGGGATTAAATTTAACGACCTTGGCCTATCTTTTAATGGCCGCGCAAGCCCCGGATCAATCGCCTCAATTGAGTTCCGATGAGGCCATCGTTTTCGACAGCGCCTCCAAGAGCACGATCGCCCGGGGCAACGCCACGTTGACGCATCAGGAACTGACCGTAGTGGCCGATGAAATCCGTTACTTCGCCGATCAAAATAAGGCCATGACGGAAGGGAACGCACAGGTGCATTATGGCGATTTTCGGCTGGTCGGTCGTGGACTGGTGTATGAAGTGAAAAGCCGGGAGACCAGCTCGGAGGCTTTTCGCCTGGGTTCGCCCCCCCTCTTTGCCGAGGGCAGTGGTTTCAGCGGGACCACCGACAAAATCACGGTCGAAGGGGTTACTCTCTATTTCGGGGAACCTTCCCCGGTCGGGCTCAACATCAAAGCGGCCAAAGCCACCGTCTATCCAGAGGACCACATCGAGGCGGAAAAAGTCACTTTTCGCATTGGAAATTTCCCCATCTTCAAACTACCGCGCTACCGTCAGAGTGTCGAGAGTCTGGCCGTTCTGCTCTCTGCCAAATTCGGCTACCGAAGTAATCTGGGCGCTTATTCCCGCATCGATAGCCTTTTCCCATTCAACGAAAACTGGCGGGCGGGCGCACTTCTCGACGCGTATACGAAACGGGGTTTGCTGGCGGGACCCGCTCTCGAGTGGCGGATGAACGAAGCCGACAATCAGGCGCTTTTTCAATTGGAAAGCGGATTTATCAACGATACTGGCGAGCGCGGCAGAGACCTTCTGAGCCAACCCATCGATAAAGACCGCTATTTCATCACAATCCGACACCGGCAGGAAACCGGTGAGCGGTTTTCGGTCAACGCCTCCGTCAATGCCTGGAGCGATTCCGAGGTGTTGCGGGATTTCCGGCCGGATCGATTCCGGGATGACCAGAAGCCGGACAATTTTGTGGAAACCGTTTATCGTGGCGAAAATTTTATCCTCACCGGATTTGTTCGTTTCAGCCCCAATAATTTTCAAAATATACAAGAGCGACTGCCAGAGATACGCTTCGACTGGATGCCTTCGCAAATACTTCAATCGGGAGCTTACCATAGTTTGAGCGCTTCTTATGTGCGGCTGGAAGAGGATTCGTTCAAACTGCAACCGGAGCATGAGAGCGACCGTTTTGATTTCTTTTACACCCTTTACCAACCCATCGAAGTGCGTAAATGGCTGCACCTGCTGCCCGTGGCAAGCGCCCGCCTGACCCATTATACGGACACCCTAGGAAGCGGGGAATCCTACACCAGGGTGATGGGCGAATTTGGTCTTGATGTGGAAATGAAAGCGCACGCCACCTGGGAATATCAAAATAAGAGTCTGGGCATTGATGGATTGCGTCACCTCATAAAACCGGTCGCCCGATGGCGTTACCTGCCGGGTGGAAGCAGCGGCCAGAGGGAGATCATACCCATCGATCGCGAAGTATTCAGCGCCAGCCTGCCACCCATAAGCCTGTCCAATATTCGCAATATCGACGATTTGAGCGATCTCCACGTTCTTCGCCTCGGGGTCGAAAACCTGCTGCAAACACGGGATGACGAATACGGTTCGCGAAATCTGGCGGAACTCAACTTTTATCAGGACATTCTCTTTTCGGCGGACAAGGGCGAGGATGAATGGTCTCATTTTTTCGCCCAATTGAATATTCATCCAGTCAAGTGGTTTCATTTTGGTGTCTACAGTAAAATGAACACTGAGCAGCTCACCCTGGCAGAGACCCGTACCCGTTTTCGGCTCAGCGACGGCGATGTCTGGCAATTGACCTTCGAGACGGACAACCTGCAAAGGCAGGTCGAACAGTACGATGTCGATATTTTCTACAAATTCAATGAGCGGTGGGCCTTTCGCAGCCGCTGGCGCATCGATTCACGCAGGAACGACCTGGCGGAGCAGATCTACGCCGTCCGCCAGCGCATCGCCAATACCTGGGACATCGAGTATCAACTCGTCTTCCACGATGGCAGCACCCGCGAGGACGATTTTGGTTTTAATATCCGCATAAATCTATTGAGTTTTTAAAACGGAAAAAACCATGGCCGAAGCCTTTATCCAACCACTGGAACATCCGGTGAAACTGTCGCTTTTCGAGGGACCGCTCGATCTCCTCCTCTACCTCATACGCAAAAATGAAATCGAGATTTACGATATTCCGATCGAAACGGTGACACGCCAGTATATCGAAATTCTTGATCAAATGGATAAATTGAGCCTGGAAGTGGCCGGAGAATTCTTCGTCATGGCAGCCACCCTGATGCACATTAAAAGTCGCATGTTGCTGCCCCAAAACGAACAACCGGTGGAAGGCGCGCTGGACGAGGAGGAAGAAATCGATCCGCGCTGGGAACTGGTCCAGCAACTACTGGAATACAAGAAATTCAAGGAAGCCGCCTTCAAGATCAACGATTTGATGGTGGAGGCGCAAAAATTTCTACCCCGCCAGGGTAAACTGGCCAAGGAGGAAAAAACACCCCGCGAACTGAAACCAACCGACAAGATTGAATTATGGAACGTTTTCAACCAAGTCCTGCGCCGGTTGGCGGATAAAATCATTATCGGTGAAATTCATGGTGAAACGGTAACTGTTTCCGACCGCATGGAGGATTTGTTGGTCGTCCTCAAGACCCGCCGTGAGTTTCTTTTTTCGAGCCTGTTTACCCAAAAAACGCACAGCCTCAATTACCTTGTGGCCACCTTGCTGGCCATTCTTGAATTGGTGCGATTGAGAAAAATGGAGGTGGAACAGAGGGGGGAATTCGAGGATCTCGTGTGCACAGCGCGCGAGGAACCGATAGCCGAAATAGCTGTCGATGAGGAATTGGGAAAAAAAGATGAAAATAGCGGGGCGGAGTAATTCCGCCTTGAAATTTGTGCCGAAAACAACACTTCTACCAATCGTGAACGATAATTCGCCAAAACAGGGAAAGCACCTTCTGGGAGTGGGACTTGACAACCATGATGGGCATAAACGTATTACTACGGCAGAGAAATTTTCTATCGTGGGCGGCTCCGAGGAGACCCACGATCGCATGACGGAAACGGTCGTGAAAACCTTTGAGAACCTGAAAGACAGCGGAAAAGAATTGGAGGAAGTCGAATCCAAAGAACTATCCGATTTACTGGCGAAAAACACACCGAAAAAATAATTTTCAGGGCGCCAATGCGTGCCGCTTGAATTAACCCGTAAACCATTAATAAGCCAAAATAATTATGTCTGAAACCCTGCTCGATCTAAATACGGAAACTTTCAATGAGACCGTTACAAATTCCGCCAATCCCGTGTTGGTGGATTTTTGGGCGCAATGGTGCGGACCCTGTAAACAAATGGCGCCCATTCTGGAGGAATTGGCCGCCGAGAAGACCGCCCAACTGCAAGTGGCAAAAGTGGACATCGACCAAAACTTCGACCTGGCCAAACAATTCGGCATCCAATCGATTCCCACCCTCCTCCTCTTCAAGGGAGGAAAAGTGGTCGAACAAATTGTAGGTTTGCGAGGCAAGGAAGATCTGCTGGGAAAAATCTCACCGCACCTTTAAAAACACCCTCACATTGCGCAATTGATACAAAGGAACGCATCCGGCTGAGCCTCCAGCCGCGCTTCCGCGATTTCTTTTCGGCAGAGGGCGCAATTGCCATAGGTTTTCTTCGCAATCCGGTCCAACGCGTTCTGCAAATTCTGCAATTCCGTTTGCTGACGGCGCTTGGCGCTGAGCGCCATCTGCTGCATCTGCATGGAATCCAATCGCGATAAACGACCTATTGCCACGTCCGGAGCAATGGGTTCAGTATCGGCATCGCTCGACCCCAGTTTTTCATTTATCTCCGCGATTCTTTTTTCGATGAGTGATCTGAACACTTCCAGCTTATCCTGATTCATTAATTTTAATGATTTATAACGTTGAAACGCTAGACCCAAAATCCGTCATGGACTTTGGCCGCCTCTTCTTCCAAGGCGGGTCCTATCACCTCAATCCGGACGGCTCCTTGATCCAAAATTTGACGACAATGCACATGCAGGCTGGGGTTTTCCGGGTGATTACCGATGATTTTATACAAGTTTTCGATGCCCAGGGCAAACACCACTCTGCGCACATCTCCCCAAAAGATGGCACCGGAGCACATAGGACAAGGTTCAGCGCTGGAATAGAGGGTAGAACGCGTGATTTGATCCCCAGGTAATTCTTTTGAAGCTTGCCGCATCAGGTTCGTTTCGGCATGGCTGGTACAATCACTCTCGGTGACAACAGTATTCTCGGTTTCGACTATAATGCTACCATCAGTATCGACCAGGATCGCGCCAAAAGGGTGATTGCCGTTATCCCGCGACCTACGCGCAACTTTGATCGCTAATCTTAGAAATTTCTCATCGTCAGCTTCCAAATCCATCAGCTTAAGTGATTAGAACCTATCTGGCTTTGTTGAAAAGCTCATAGGAAAAACTATAGAGAAAAGGAAAATAGAAGTTGGGGCGATGAATAAAGGGACGCCAAAGGCGGTAGAGGTTGTAGGCCACTCCAAGCAGGAGCGCTTGTTTGCGTTGGGTTTT
>JAJFLT010000456.1 GCA_021772555.1 Opitutales bacterium
AATTGATAGCCGTGTATGCGGCTGAGTCATTGTCAGGCTGATAACTTCTTTAAGAAGTGGAATTCTTCCCTTAGGGCACTCCGCGAGGGTCTTGCCGTGTTTTTGGCGAAATTCCGTGGCCACGTCCACCTGGAGAAGTTCTTCATAAGTCGAATCGGCGATTTTGAGGTTTCGGTCGCCCATGCGGCTGGTATCGGCATCGTGAATGACAATAATTTTCCCATCCTTTGTTTTGAAAATATCACATTCCATCCAATCGACACCCACAGCAATGGCGGAGGCAAAAGCCGGGAGCGTGTTTTCAGGAAAAGAACCGGAGTTCCCTCGATGTGCGGTGACACCGTTATGGTGAAAAGAAGCTTTCGCAACCAAGCTATTACCCTGGTTCTGGGCGAAAATTGTTAAACTGCAAAGAGTAAGAGTGGAAATTGCGAACCAACCACCAACCATCCGGGTCATAGCCGGAAGCTGAAATTTTTCCTTCATTATACAAAATCCAATGAACTTGCCCCAACGTGATTTCGTTGACATAAATGTTTTCACTCTTTGGTCTTTTAAAATTAAAGTGGCTCCGGTTGGAGTTGCTATGCCATAGAATAAAAATCCTTAACACGATTCCTTTGCAAGGAGAAGAATTAATCTTATGTCATCTTATTTAGCCGAGTTTACCGGAACGTTGATTCTAATCCTTTTGGGAGATGGCGCTGTGGCCACCGTTCTTTTGAAAAAATCCAAAGGTGAAGGCTCCGGCTGGATCGTCATCACCGTCGGGTGGGGTCTTGCCGTAGCTATCGCAGTTTATTCGGTGGGCCGAATCAGCGGCGCACACATCAATCCGGCGGTTACCATCGGCCTGGCATCAATCGGAGCCTTTCCCTGGAGCGAGGTTGCCGGTTACGTTGTAGCGCAGGTAGCGGGCGCCCTGACCGGAGCCATCCTGGTTTGGCTGGCCTATCTTCCCCATTGGAAAGAAACGGATGGAGAAGCCGCAAAATTAAGCGTATTTTGCACCGGGCCTGCCATCCGCAACTACCCATCCAATTTAATTACCGAGATCATTGGAACCGCCATGCTGGTATTCGGCGTTCTTGCCATTGCCGCCAATGCGCAGGAATTGGCCAAACCCGGCGATCTCGATCTCTCGGCGGTTTTCGGTACGGGGCTTCAACCCCTTCTTGTGGGACTTCTCGTCGTGGCAATCGGCATTTCTTTGGGTGGCCCCACCGGCTATGCCATCAACCCGGCGAGGGACCTTGGCCCGCGAATCGCCCACGCCCTGTTGCCCATATCCGGAAAGGGTAGTTCAGACTGGAATTACAGTTGGGTTCCGATTCTCGGTCCTATTCTGGGTGGAGTTGGCGGCGCCTGGCTGTTTGTCGCTATCGGGTTGTAGCAGGTAGGCGCATTGCATAGGCGAAAGCCCTGGGCTTCCGTAACAGGAAATACCACCAGCGGCCATGAGTTTTTAAACTATTTCAGGTTTCAATGACGAAAGAATTCGTCATCAAAATTTCCCACGAAATTAACTTTGCGTTTGACCTTCGGCATAGTTGGATTTCCTTTGAATTAGAACAAATTTTAAAAGAGGAGAAGAAGGAGCAATAACTGTAGCGTGTGTATAGACTGAATCTAAACGTCAATTATTTTTGCCGTTAAGCGACGACCACATGCGAACATTTTGCCCTCCCTCTTCAGCCAGATTCGGACAAGGGAAATCATGTTATACAGAACCGCGTCTTTAACGCTCATTTCCATGCTTCTATCAATGGTAATTGTGCAAGGAAAACAATGCCTTATTATTGCCCATCGGGGCGCTTCTTATGATGCGCCCGAAAATACCCTGTCATCCGTTAACCTGGCCTGGGAAAAAGAGGCTCCGGCAGCGGAAATCGATATCCACCTATCGAAAGATGGGCAGATTGTCGTCCTCCATGATTTTAATACCCTCAAACTCTACGACCGCGACCGGGAAGTGAAAGACCAGACCGTGGAAGAGCTGCTGCAACTTGATGCCGGCGAGCATAAAGGCGAACAGTGGAAAGGTGAAAAAATTCCGCTTCTGGATCAAGTATTGGCTACGGTTCCCGAAGGGCGAAAATTAGTAGTCGAAATAAAAGTAGGCCCCGAGGTCATTCCTGAACTGAAAAAGGCATTGGCCAGATCCGGCCTGAGCCCGAAGCAGATTGTCATAATCAGCTTTAACTGGGATTCGGTGGCCGCCGCCAAAAAAGCTTTTCCCGAGCATAAAGTTTACGGGTTATCCTCCTTTAAGAAAAATAAAGAGACTGGTATCTGGAAGCCATCGATCGAAGAACTAATTGTACGGGCGAAAAAGGTGGGGGCCGACGGCATCAATATAAAAGCCATTGATGCCATCATTGACGAAAAGGCCATCGCCGAGGTCCATCGAAACGGACTGGAGTTTTATGTCTGGACGGTTGACGACCCCGCCCTGGCCCTGAAGTTAAAGCAAGAGGGGGTGGATGGCATTACCACCAATCGCCCTCAATGGTTGGCTGCTCAAATCCAATAAGGAAATTCGCTTCTGGCTATGCCAAGGGAAGACAATCTCAGTAAGTTGAAGGAGAAGACCTTCGATGTGCTCATCGTCGGAGCCGGGATAAATGGATCCGTAAGCGCGGCCGCACTCAGCGCCCAGGGGGCCAAAGTTTGCCTAATCGATCAGGGTGATTTTGGAGGACAAACCAGCCAGGAGAGCTCCAATCTTGTTTGGGGTGGAATTAAGTACATGGAGAACTTCGAGTTCGGTCTTGTGCGCAAGCTGTGTATGGCCCGTAACCGCTTGCTTCGGGCCTATCCCAGCAGTTTAAAGGAAATAAGGTTTCTAACCACAATCGAGAAAGGATTCAGGTTCCCGCCGGTGATTTTATATGCGGGAGCATGGCTCTACTGGTTAATTGGAAACGGGTTTACCCGATTGCCTGTGCTTTTGGGGAAAAAGGCCATCAAAAACCGGGAACACAATATCAGGGTCGAAAATGTTGCCGGAGGTTTTGAGTATTCCGATGCCTATCTCCCGGAGTGCGATACGCGTTTTGTTTTTGAATTCGTGAGGAAAGCTCGAAGTAATGGCAGCGTCACCACAAATTACCTCGAATCTCTTGGATCGGAGCGAAAAGGTGATTTGTGGTCAACACAGGTACGCGACGTTGTCACCGGCCATAAGAGCCTCATCCGGTCGCGCATTCTCATAAATGCTTGCGGTCCTTTGGTGGACGACCAAAACAAGCGTTCGAGAATTACTACCCGCAATCACCATCTATTCTCCAAAGGCATTCACCTCATTATCAATCGGATTGCGGATGAAAACCGGATCCTGGCCTTTTTCGCCAGTGATGGCCGACTTTTTTTCGCCATTCCCATGGGTTCCAAGTCCTGCGTGGGAACGACCGATACCAGGGTTGACTCTCTGCCTCCCGAGGTTACCGCGGAAGATCGGCGTTTTGTCCTCGATAATATCAATGAGCGGCTCACCCTGGATCCTCCGTTGACCGAGGCAGACATTATCAGTGAACGGTGTGGAGTTCGGCCCCTCGTTTCGAATCCCGACTCCAAAACCAAAGACAAGGGAGACTGGTCCTCTCTTTCACGTAAACATGCCATAGAAGTGGACTCCGAGATAGGCCATGTGAGCATATTCGGCGGCAAACTGACGGATTGCTTGAACGTTGGTAATGAGATCATTGAAGATGTCGCAGAATTGGGGATGGAACTGCCAAACCGAGACCCAGAGTGGTTCGGAGAGCCGCCCGTGGTAGAATACCGCAAATATTTACAAAGAGCAGATGCTCTTCAAATTGATAAAATTACCCCGGTTGACTTTTCGGAACCCATCAGCCAGCGCCTTTGGCGTCGTTACGGAAAAACTGCTTGTAATATGATAGAAGAAATTGGCCGGGACAAGTCGATGGCCGAAGTCATTATAAAAGGCAGTGAATACCTGCGCTGTGAACTTCACTACGCAGCCGTTGAAGAAATGATTGTCAAACTGGACGATCTTCTTCGGCGGCGGACCAACATTTCGCAAACCATCCGCCAAGAATCCCTACAGAAAGACCGGGGGCTAGTTGAGGCCTGCGAGGTGCTTTTCAATAATAAGGGGGAAGGCGCATTCAACGAATATTTCAATTCTCAATGAGGTAAAGTTGGCAAATTGATCAGAATTTTGATTGAGTCGGGCGATGGAAGTTCAGAATAAACTTGAGGATTTGGGCATGAGTTCCAAAAAATCAACTATTTATCTAACCCTGCTTCAGTCGGGAAGCTGCACGGTGTCAGAAATTGCGGCTTTATCCGGTATTAAACGGACTACCGCCCAATCCATATTGGAGCCTCTATTGGCGGAAAAACTGGTCTCGGAAAGCCGCCGGGGGCGCTGGAAAGTTTACTCGGCGAACAAGCCCGAGATAATGTTGACTGGCCTGAAAAGTAAAGAAACCCTGATTAAGGAAATTCTGCCCGAACTCAATGCCCTGTACAAGGTGACCGGGAGCAAACCGGTCATCCAGTATTTCGACGGGATAGAAGGTGCCCGGCTCGCCCAACGGCGAATATTGGAAAGCAAAGAACGGGCTTACTATTATTATGCTTCCGTCCGTGAATTTTCGGTGATTTTGGGGAACACTTTCATGAGGGAATTTTTGGAGGAGAGAAAAAAAAGGAAAATATGGTCCAATGGCATTCGAAACATCGAAGATAGTTCTGTATTGCCGGAATACCTCAGGGCCAGTGAAGAAAATTTGCGGCGGGTGCGATATTTTCCCAACACTATTAACACTGAAATCCCATCGATCAATTTAACGGACGATATAATTGTCATTACCTCCACAGTGGCTGAGGCTTATGGGTTGATTATTGAAAGCCCTACCTTGACCTCACTCATGAAATCCATCTGGAAAACGGTATGGGATATTTCTGTTGAAAAATAATGCTTCTTTTTTTCGGTTTAAGTTCCACCAGGCAAACGGTAACAAATTTTATCGAGGATGGGAAATCTCTCGAACGAGAAGTTGCTGCGGGAAGAATTGCTGTCTATTTGAAGAACGAACCTTTTCCATGGAACGCTTTACGCATTACGCATATAAATCATTGGGTACCAGTTTATTGTAGTATTAATCCACTTTTCATATTGAATACTAAAAAGTAACTTTTTAACTAAAATCAGGCCTTATTTCAGGATGTGGAATACACTACAGCCCAAGTTACTTGAAGAGCATATTGAAATGACTTCCGTAATGACGAAAATATTCATCACTAACATTTGAAAAAGCTCACTTATAATAGTTGACTTGTATGTTATTAAGTAGTCCGCTTTGAAAGCAGTCTTTTACCTCAAATCCTCGAATTTCGATCAACCTGAGGAATGAACACTTTCCGTTACAAGAATCATCAAATCGTATTTAATAGAAATCGGTTTAAACTATAAGTATGGAATGAATTTTGGGTTCATGGAACAGATACCTTTTTTTAATAAGCGTTTGCTAATGTTGTAAAAAGTAAGTAATTTGTGTGATCCCGTAAGTAGTAATAAGCTAGAATTGAATGAATCCTCTGCCGATCTCAAAACCTATCCGATTTGATTTCATTCCAAAGTCTCCTACCTGCTGATCGCCGACACTTAATAAACTAACGCCAACTATTCGCCCACCACTTCCGATGTTCAATAAACAGTTTCTGCGGCAAAGCATCTTTTCTTTGCTTGTCGTATCCTTCTGCATTTTAACCACATACACTCACGCGGCGGAAATCAAGGGGAGCACCTTGAATTCCGCCAACGGTATATTCCTGGAGGGTGTTCGAATATCGATTGAGGGAACGGACATCGTTACCTTTTCGGAAAGGGGCGGGGCATATGTTATCCGCCGTCTAAAACCGGGTGATTATACCCTGAAGGCAACCTACATTGGGCATCCTGTTTACACCCAAACTGTCAATGTTCCCGAATCTGGCTCCTCAGTACACGTCACCATCGATTTTGCAGATGAAGATATCATCGAGCTTGAGGCATTCAAGGTTGAAGGGACCCAGATCGGGCAAGCGAAGGCGATTAACCTGCAACGGTCGGCGGACAACATTACGAACGTGATCTCGTCGGATGCTATTGGGCAATTCGTCGATCGCAATGCCGCGGAAGCCCTCCAGCGTCTGCCCGGTATCACCCTCGATGAGAGCCAGGGAGAGGGAAAGTTTATTATTATTCGCGGCGCGGATCCATCGTTCAACTCCGTCACCATCGATGGCGTGGCGGTCGCTACGCCGGAGGAGGACGGTCGCTCGACGGCTCTGAACATCATTTCCACCGACCAACTGGAACGGATCGAGGTATCGAAATCATGGCTGCCGGATAAGAGCGCCAACACCGTCGGGGGAACGGTCAATCTGGTCTCAAGGAGCGCTTTGGACAGGGGAGAGCGTTTCGCTTCTATTGAAGGAGCCTTCACCCAGCATACCATTTCAGATACTGACAGCTATCGATTTAATGCCACCTACGGTGATATTTTGGGTAAAAACAAGAATATTGGTATTCAGGTGTCCTTCAATCAGTCCGAGGATAATCGCGGATCGGACACGCTTCGGGCCGATGACTGGCAGACCGTGGCGCAAGCCCCTCTAATCGATCTTCCGATCGGGTTTTTCATGGGCGGTTTACAGATGGAGGACTTCATTATTAAACGGGAGCGCACCGGTATTGGCGGAAAGTTGGAGTATCGTATAAAGGAGAACCACAATTTCTTTTTCTCTGCCTCATTCAATAAGTTCGACGACGACGAGGTTCTCCAGGAGACCCGATTGAATGTTAACAGAGGCGGGACCTTCTATACTAAAACGTCGAGGTTATCTCCAGAGGTCGCCATTGAATTGGGGCTCGATCCCAATGATCCCGAGGTGGCCGCGCGCATCAATGCCCCTTCTGCAACGGGACGGAGGTTGTTCTTCGAAGAAGCGGTGCAATTGGGAGAAATTGCCTGGGACCCAGTCTCGCGGAACTTCACATTTATCGGGGGGAATAGCGGAGCCTTCAAAACATGGCAAAACACGGTCACCGCAGATGAGATACTGACCTACCAGATGGGGGGAAAGCACCGCCTCTTCGATTGGTTGCAGCTCGACTATAAATATTACGTCTCGGACGCGGAAAAAAACTGGACGGAGAGAAGCATTACCCTCCAAACCAATAATTTTGCCATGGAAGTCGCATTGGGAGAGGAGGACTTTTTCCCCCAGGTGCTCGAGGATACTACTCAGGACTTTCTATCACAACCCGAAGCCTTTCTTCTCAATCGAGAGCGGGGCGAAGGGGAGGACAA
>JAJFLT010000457.1 GCA_021772555.1 Opitutales bacterium
CATTACGTCATACAACCGGTGCTGCCCTACTGGCAGGATCGAACTAAGTCTTTAGGCGGAAAGCCGTGCCCGGATGGATTCACTTACTCGAGCGAAACCAACCCGGAGCGATTTTCCATCGTTAAGCTGCGCCGAATTTGCAAGCCCATCGCTCTGGAACTGGGCATGGATTTACGTTTGGACGCCACCGACAGAATCGGGACCCGCGTTGCCAGCAATGGCGTCAATGGAAACGGCGTAGGCAAAAACGGCAAATTGGGTCAGCTAAAGAGGGAGACCGCAGTGGTTTGACTCTATCCGCAAAAAGTGCGCCGTTTGAGATTGAGGGCCGCCTCATAGACAAAAAACAAGCGCCCTACCTTGTGGCAGAGCTGTCCGGTAACCATAAACAAAACCTGGGCATCGCCAAATCCCTCGTTCGCGCGGCTGCCCGTGCAGGAGCCGATGCGGTCAAATTGCAAACCTACTCCGCCGACACACTGACGCTTCCCGGCAATTCCTCCAGTTTTTGTATTGAGGAGGGTCTCTGGAAAGGCAGACGCCTTTACGACCTTTACGGGGAAGCCATGACTCCCTGGGAATGGCACAGGCCTTTGGCTGAATTAGCCGCCGATTTGGGTTTGACTCTTTTCAGCACACCTTTTGACGAAACGGCGGTCGCTTTTTTGGAGGAACAAATCGATCCTCCCGTTTACAAAATAGCGTCTTTTGAAATAACGCACATTCCTTTGCTCAAGGTGGTGGGACAAACCGGAAAACCGGTCATCATGAGCACCGGCATGGCCGCATGGCAAGAAATCGAAACAGCGGTCGATACGCTGCTGGATGCTGGCTCTCCCGGAGTCATGTTGCTTAAATGCATAAGCTCTTATCCGGCCAATCCTGAAGATTTCAACCTGCGCTCCTTAAGGACTCTGGAAAAGAAATTTAACTGTCCGGTCGGCTTGTCGGACCATACCATGGGCAGCGAAATCGTGGTAGGCGCCGTCGCCCTGGGCGCGTGTTTGATCGAAAAACACCTGACCCTGGATCGAAATAACGGAGCTATTGATAATGGCTTCTCATTAGAGCCGGATGAATTTGCCGAAATGTCGAGAGCGGCCGGACACATCCATCGAGCGCTCGGCTGCGGCAAAATTGAAATTTCCTCCCAGGAAATCGGACAAAAAAAATTCCGGCGTTCCATTTTTGCGTCGGCTCCCATTAAGCAAGGTGAAAAGTTCGGCCGCGCAAACCTGAAAATTATCCGGCCTTCCGATGGACTTCCGCCCGCCAACTGGGAACGTGTTCTCAATACCAGGGCAAATTGCGATATTCCCGCCGGCTCACCGCTGAGGGAAGAACACGTCAATTCTACGACAGATCGTTCAGAGGCGAAGAATTTCCCCAGCCACACGTGAGGCCCCGCGACCATCCAAGCCCTTGATTTGCAACCTTCTTCCAGTGGGGTAATCCCTTCTCAGGGCATCCCAGGCTGCGTTCAAGGAATCGGAACAAAGCGCATCTTTTTCCAGGATCGGTAAACCCCAATTCCTTATAATTGCCGATCCCATGTCTCTCTGGTTGTCGGCCACTGTTACACCCAAAAACGGAAGCCCAGTAGCGGCCATTTCGTAAACGGTCCCCCCACAGGCGGTAATGCCGTAAGCGCATACCGACATCCAATTAGACAAATCTGCCGGTCCTGCGTCGTGGAGACATTCATAGCGAGTGAATTTACCCAGAGCCTTTTGCACTGAAGGCCGATCCAATACTTCTCTGCTCCCTGCCACTACTGGTCGTAGACTTTCCCCTACCCTGCCCGCCAGCCACTCCAACAAAATAGCGCCGATATCGTAAGGATCCGTGCCGCCGGGCATAATCAATACCGAGTTCGGTTCGCCTGCGTCATGAGAACCCATTTTTCCGGCCTTACTGAATTCCGATCGTAACAAGGCATAGGCTGATCCGGCCAGCAGTTTGCCGGAGTGACTATACTTTTTCAAATCAACAGCCATGCCCGGGTTTACAACCAGGTCCGCTGCCGATAAATCCGCCCCCGTATCGTCATCGATAATAACTAACCGCGATCCCAGGTCTTTCAGTCTGTTTAATTTATTACCTCGGTATGAATAGTGATCGACGACAATCGCTTTTAGGTTCGCATCGGCTCCCAGCAATTTTTTCCAAAGACCAATACCGGGGAATTTTTCATCAATTTGAATAATACTCTGGAAGCACTCCCTAATCGTTCTTGGCAAAGTTCCAACTTCACCACGAGTCAGGAGGGTCGTTGCAACCTGTAAATCACACAAGGCATCCGCCAAGGCGGAGCAGCGAACAACATGACCCCACCCGGTTTTACCTCCAAAATCACAGCGAAAAATGACATCCTTTAAAGGTTTCAAATCATTCCCTCAACAGGTGCGGCAAAAATCTTTGATCGTTTCCACAATTCTGTCTTGCTCCGTATCACCTAATTTTGGGTAGAGGGGCAGGCTCAAGCAACCCTCAAAATATTTCTCCGCTCCGGGCAATCGTTGGAAACCAAATTTTTTCTCGTAATAAGGATGCCGGTAAACCGGTTTGTAGTGGACTTGGGAACCGATTTGGCGGCTCCGCAAAAACTCATAGGCGGAATCCCTCAGTCGGGAATTCGGAAAATGAACGACAAATAGATGGCAGGCGTGACCCGGAATTAAGGGTGGAGTTTTGATGATATCCGAGAATGGATAGTTCTGGAAGGCTTCGTAATAGCGTTTTGCCAGGTGACGGCGGCGTTCTAAGAAAAAAGGCAAACGCTTTAATTGGGATAATCCCAAAGCGGCCTGCATTTCCGTCATCCTGTAATTCCAGCCCAATTCGGTTTGTTCCTGTAACCATTGAGGACCCTGCGGGGTTGCCCCCGTATGGCCTTCGAATGGTTTGAGGATGCCGTGGCTACGCAACAGTCGCGCTCTATCAGCCAATTTGGCATCACCGGTTAGAAAGGCCCCGCCTTCCCCGCAACAAATGTGCTTTACCGGATGGAAACTCAAAGCGGCCGCATCGGAATAACGGCATGAGCCGCTGGAAAATACCTCCCCATGGTTTTCATTCTCCGCGCCTAAACTATGGGCTGCATCTTCAATCACCCGAGCGCCAAATTGTTGTGCGATCTTTTGAATCCGAGGCAGTTCCACAGGACGGCCGGCGAAAGAAACCGGCAAAATCAATGGATTCTTCAAAGAATCTTTTTCCGCCTCTTCTGCCAGAACTTCGTGCAAATTTACGGAATCCATCAAACCCGTAACGGCATTGACATCCACAAAGCGAACACGCGCGCCACAATAGAGAAGACAATTGGCGGTGGCGGCAAAGGTTATGGGTGAAGTTATGCCCAGGGAGCCTGGTTTGGCTCCGCAAAGCACATCGGCCAAATGCAGCGCCGCCGAGCCGTTGGAAACGGCCACCGCGTAACGTGCCCCGGTAGTCTTCGCCAATGCCTCCTCGAACTTTTCCAAACATGGTCCCTGAGTCAAATATGGAGAGCGCAGCACTTCATTCACTACCGCGATGTCCTCTTCGTCAATCCATTGGCAAGCGTAAGGAATGCCACCAAAAGGACGCCTCCTGAATTTGTCCCGAACCGGTTGACTGAGAAGACTGAGAGACATCTTTCCAAGAACCTATCTCAAATTTGCAGGTGTATGATGCATACTTGTAGCGTCACTGTGGAAAATGTCGTCAGGCTTGAAAATTAGCCTGCGCGTGGACCGGCTCCTGTCCAGAGAAGGCATAGGCGCGCCGAATTTTCCGAAACCGGTTCCTTTCGAGGTTGCCGGCCTTGATCTCTTTTTGATTTTCCGTCATCAATTGATTAAGGAAATCCAGATTGGATTGCTGCCGCTCGACCAAACGATCCAGGCGGGCATCCCAACCCGGAGATTGGCCACGTTTTATCCCCAATGTTTTGGCGGTCCGGGCGATTTCATCGAGAATATTCCCTTTGTCGGGAATAAGAGTATCGGCGTAATCGAAGTTTCTGTTTTTTAGAGCAAACTCCTCCTCCTCCATCAACTTATCATAATCCGAGAAAAGTCGTGTCAGCCGATTCTCGTCTCGCTTCATCAGGCCGTGCCGGATAAAGTGCGTGCATGGGAGGATTTCTCACTCTTCGATAGCATTTCTTCCCACGAATTACGTATCTCCTTTAAAAATTCTTCGACTACTCGCAACGGCTCTGGATTTTTATTTACGTTGGCTTCGGAAAGCTTGGTGAACATGAAATCGTAAAGCCGAAACATCGTCATGGGAAAATCTCCTTCTACTTCGAGATTAAGAGAGTTCTGCAATTCCATGATAATGTTTTGCGCTTTGACCACGTTATTATTTACGTCTTCATTTCGCCTGGCCAGGTTTTTGTTTTTAAAGCCCTGCGAGGCGCTGCGTATATGACGGAGCGCTCCATCGAATAGCATTAGAATGATTTTTCCTGGGCTGGCCGTCTCAATTGAAACGGCCTTGTAGGATTTGGCGAATTTCCGGTATTTCATT
>JAJFLT010000458.1 GCA_021772555.1 Opitutales bacterium
ATTCCCAGCGATGAGAATATTCTCGGTTTCGTCGTAAGGCCCTTCATCCCCCATTGGGTGGACTTCTTTACCTGGCTAGGAGTGGGGGGAATCTGTGTCTGGTCTTTTATCATCAGTTCCCGCAAGGTGAAACCCATTCCAATCCGGGATCCACGCATCCTTGAATCCATTAACGCCCATGAATAAACAGTCTCCAACTCCGGAACCGGCCGGGCTGTCCTTGAGCCTTTCCTCCCTGAGCATTTTCGGGTTGGTAATCTCCTTTTTGCTGGTCGTCATCATCCTGGTGGCGGTCAACCGCCCTGTGCCGGTCGGCGACCAGGTCTCTGATAAACGAGACAACACTTTACGGGAAGTCCGCAGTTGGCACGAAGAAATCCTCACCACTTACGGCTGGGTCGATCGATCAGCCGGGATTGTTCGCGTTCCCATTGATCGGGCCATGGAACTGACCATCAAAGAAATGTCCGACGAGCAACCTGTGACCAGCAGTCTGTAAATACCCATTATATACTTAATATTTTTAGTATCATCGTGAACTCCCCATCCACAGAGCCATTGACGGCGCAATCCAGATTGAACGAGATCGACCGCTCGATGCAATGGCCCACAATACTGCTCCTGCTATCGGCTGTCGTCTGGCTCTTGACGGCCACCGCCTTTGCCCTCCTGGCTTCAGTCAAATCGACTCAACCCGGATTCCTGGCTGGTTGTGAGTGGCTCACCTACGGGCGTGTTTGGGCGGCTTACCTGAACAGTATGATTTACGGCTGGGGCGGCAACGCCCTCTTCGGGGTTGGATTATGGATTTTGGCGCGGCTCTGCCGGCGTCCCGTTCCTCTGCCCGGAATGCTTCTTATTGGGGCCATGTTCTGGAACCTGGCCGTGACCATCGGGGTAGGCGGAATCATTATCGGAGATATGACCTCGATTGAATGGCTGGAAATGCCGGCCTACGCGGTTCCGTTGCTGGCCTTTTCCAGCATCATTCTGGGAGTTTGGGGAATTCTCGTGGTTCGCTATGGCCGACCCGGACCCGTATATGTGTCCCAATTGTATGTGCTCGGCGCCTTGTTCTGGTTTCCCTGGATTTATTTAACTGCGCAAATCTTTCTCGTCTATGAACCGGCCCGCGGGGTGGTCCAGGCAATGGCTAACATGTGGTATGTGCATAACCTGCTGGGTCTCTGGCTGATTCCCGCCGGGCTGGGCGCAGCCTATTACCTTATACCCAAAATATCGGGCCGGCCCATCCACAGTTACTATCTCGCCTCCCTCGGATTTTGGTCGCTGGCCCTTTTAACCGGATGGGGTGGAATGCGCCACTTGGCGGGAGGACCCGTACCCGCCTGGTTTGTCACGCTAGGCATAGTGGCCTCCGTGGCCATGGCCCTCCCAATCGCCATCGCTGCCGTCAACCATAACGTCACTGTTTTCGGGCGATGGGATCAGGTCGCGGCCAGTCCCGCTTTGCGGTTCGTGGTTTTCGGAACGATTTCTTACACCTTGGCCAGTTTGATCGCCATCGCCATGGCGCTGCGTTCGGTCAGTGAAGTTGCCCAATTTACACTCATGGTGCAGGGCCAGACCCATCACATGATTTATGCCTTTTTCACCATGACTATGTTCGGGGCCATATATTTCATGATGCCCCGCCTACTCAATCAACCGTGGCCTTCAGCAAAGTTGGTTCAAACCCATTTCTGGTGCTCCACTGTCGGAATTATCATCATGCTCGTCGCCCTCTACGCGGGTGGTTGGATTCAGGGCTGGCAGATGAATATGCCCACACTCGATAACTATGGTAACCCGGTTCATTTGAACTTTCTGTCAATTGTGCAGAACACGATGCCCTGGCTTCATGCCCGTACGGTCTCGATCCTGATATTGGGCTTAGGGCACTTGGCGCTTGCGGCCAACCTTCTCTGGATGGTCGCCCTGGCAATCCTTTCCTGTAAAAAAGCTCTCTGCCCGTCCAATAGCAAACTGGTTCCCGAAACAGCCGTTTCCTAGCCGAATAGAATGAAAAGCCTGCCCATAGTATTTTGCGGATTATTTGCCACCCTGGCTCTGTCTTGGGCCGGTATTCTCTGGCAGGGCCAAAAGCAATTGGGTGGTTTGCAACCGATGTCGGAACTTTACGCTATTGATCCGATTTCCAATGCCGCCAGGATTGAATCGCCCCAAAAAGACGAACCTCGCCATCCCGAAGAGCCCGTTGGTTTGGCGCAGCAAGGCAAGGCCCAATACATCAGCCTGGGCTGTGTTTATTGCCATACCCAGCAGGTTCGCAGTCAAGGACGCGGTGCCGATTTCGAGCGCGGATGGGGAAATCGCCAATCGGTGCCCCGTGATTATATACGCCAGGAGCGCGTATTGTTGGGATCTTCGCGCACCGGACCGGACTTGGCCGACTTTGGCCAGCGTATTGATTCGGTGAACCAACTGCACGCCCATTTGTATAACCCGCAATCGGAAGCCCCCGGTTCCACCATGCCTCCCTATGCGTTTTTGTATCAAAAACGCAAAATCGCTTTAAATGGGGAAAAATCTGCTGGCGCCATAGAATTTCGGGACGGATTTGGCCCCGCCGAGGGATACGAAATCGTGCCCACCCGCCGGGCAGTCGCCCTGGCCGCCTATTTACAGAGCCTGAAACTCGACTACAGCCTGCCCGAAGCCCGTTTGCCGGAAAAACCGTAGAATTAATGGATCCATTGATGAGCAACTCAAATCCAAACGATCCCGACCCATCTATGAATCTGGATGAAAAAAGCCGGATGCCGGATGATGCTATTTTGGAAGCTCATACCAGGACATTCTCGAAGTCGGAGAGTGATGGCGACGGTGTCCTTTCGATGCCTATCCTGGGGATGGCCTTGTTCACCATGATTTTTGTTTTCGGGGGCATTTACCTCAGCAAATACTCTGGTGACTTCCACCCCTTTGTTTTCGATCCAGAGGGAGAGCCTCCTTCATGGGATGTCGGCGCCGATGGTGGGCAGCAAGTGGCCGTTGATGGAGAAAAGCTCTACAAGCGCAATTGCGTGGCCTGCCACCAGGCCGATGGCAAGGGGCTACCCGGCGCTTTTCCTCCCCTCGTCGGTTCCCGCTGGGTGCGTGGGGACCCGGACCGCATGGTGGCTATTGTGCTCAATGGGCTGACCGGACGCATCGAGGTCGCGGGCAATACTTATAATAGCATTATGACGCCTTTTTCGTCTTTGCTGGATGACGAGCAAATAGCCGCCATCGCCACCTTTATTCGTTCCAATCCCGATTGGGGGAATAATGCCGACCGGGTTTCCGCCGAGCAGGTGTCTGCCGTCAGAGCGAGCCATGAAAGGTCCAATGCCTGGAATGTGGAAGAAATTCTGGAGCTTTACCCGCTCGAATAAATTTCTTCTCCTCGTGTCTACAAGGGAACCGGTTTCCCTCAGGCGCCCAAGGTTTTGTTGTTGAGGAGATAGTTTTTCATATAGTCGGTGACGGCTTCTGCCAGCGGAGTCACGGTGTCTCCATAACCGCTGTGGCGCAGTTTTGAGGTATCGGCCTTTGTGAAATACTGGTATTGAGACCGGATAGTTTCGGGCATGTCGATAAATTCGATATTTACCGGCTTTCCCATGGCATTAAATATCGGTTCAACCAGTTCTTTCCAGGTGTGCGCCTGACCGCTGCCGACATTGAAGAGGCCATTTTCGGTCTCGTTTTCCGCTAAATAAAGGGTCATCTCGACGGCGTCTTTGACATAGAGAAAATCCCGCTTTTGTTCGCCGTCCCCGTAATCGGGATGATAGCTTTTGAATAGCTTGACCGCCCCTGAATCACGAATTTGTTCAAAAGCTTTGTGCACCAGGCTGCGCATATCGGCTTTGTGGTATTCATTGGGGCCGAAAACGTTGAAATATTTCAAGCCAACGATGCGGCCTGAAAGATCGTGGCGCTGGGCGTAGAGGTCGAACATGTGCTTGGAATAACCGTACATGTTGAGCGGTCTCAGGCGGGCGAGGTCTTCGTCTTTGTCGTCCATGCCCTGCTCACCGTCGCCATAGGTGGCGGCGGAGGAAGCGTAAACAAAGCGGATTCCTCGGGCAAGCGCCCATTCGGCCAGAATCCGGGTATATTCATAATTGTTTTCGGCCAGGTAGGAGGCGTCCGCTTCCGTAGTGCTGGAGCAGGCGCCGAGATGAAAAACGGCGCTACATTTTCCCAATGGACTTTCTTTTAAATGCAGCTTCCCCAGAAGTTCATCCGCTTCCAGGTAGTGATTGAATCGCAGAGGAACAAGGTTTCTCCATTTTTCATCATCACCCAGATAATCTGCGATAATGATGTTCTCGATTCCCCGTTTATTCAAAGCCCAAACCAGTGCGCTCCCAATAAAACCGGCCCCTCCGGTAACCAGAATCTGTCCTTCTTTCAGCGATTTCATGGTTTAATCCCGAGCCAGCTCGATTGAGCGGTTTTTGGCAGCTTGTACAGTATTGACGATAATCTGGCGAAAATTCTCCTGCTCCATGACCTCCAGGCCGGCCAAGGTCGTTCCTCCGGGAGAACTGACCCAGTCCCGCAGGGTTTCCGGTTTTTCCCCGCTACGGGCCAGCAGGCGGGCCGCCCCCAGAACGGTTTCCAGAGAGAGCCGTGCGGATACCGCCGCTTCCAGTCCAGCCTCAATGCCAGCGTCACGCAGGGCCGCCACGAATTCAAAAACGTAAGCGGGGCCGCTACCGCTCAGGGCCGTTACGGCATCGAGCATATTTTCGTCGAGGGGAAGGACGAGCCCCATCGATCCGAGAATATTTTCCGCTGTTTCACGATCGGTTCGCTTAAGCTCGTTTATCGCTGTGTAACAGGTGATGCCCGCCCCGATTTGGCCAGGAGTATTGGGCATGGCGCGGATGATGTTTCTAGCCTTGGGAAACTTTTCTGCGAGTCTGGCCAAGGTTGAACCCGCCAGTATGGATATCACCAGTTTGTTCGCGCCTAGCTCGGCATGGGTTGGTCCCATGGAGGAAAGCTGCTGCGGTTTGAAGGCCAGCACGATGGTTTCACAGTCGATCAGAAGATCTTCCAATCTGGAAATGTGACGGATTCCGGTTTGGCTGGAAAGGTTTTCCGCGGAACCATCCGGGGCGCCCAGGCAGGCCACCTCCTCCGGCTTGTATAAATTTTTATGGAGAATGCCGGTAACCATGGCAGTGGCCATGCGTCCGGCCCCCAGAAATGACACTTTGACCCTCACCATTTGGAGTTAAGAGGGCTCTATTCCCGGTGTCGAGGCCGAATTTTTGACCCTGCAGGCCTGAAAATTTCCACCCCGGAATACGTCAAATGGGATGGCTTAATTCCGCACAAGTGCCCCCGCTGGATCTTGGTTTGAGCAGGAGTTCGCCTCCGATGTTACGGATACCATGCCGTGCGATGGTCAATCCCATGCCTCGGCCGACCGCTGTTTTCCCACTGATAAATGGCTCGAAAATATGATCTTTAACATCCGGATCAATGCCGGCTCCCTGATCCAGAACCCGGATCAAAATACGTCGGTTGGAATCGGAGTCGATCAATTCCGTTTTGATGGTGATTTTCCGATTTTTTTCCTCTTCTGGGTAACTCTCGAGGGCATTTGTGAGGAGGTTGCCCAATATGCTTTCAAAGACTTCAACATTGGCAGACAGCATAAGGTTTTCCAGCGGATTTATTACCACGACGGAATTGGATAGATTTTTTTCAGACTGGAAGCGGCGGATGCTGTTGTCCAAAAGCCGTTGCAGGGACAGGGATTGCATGGAAAAACTCTCTTTGTTGGCAATGGTTCCCAGTTGACGGACTAAATTGACCATTCTTTGAACGGACTGGTCCATCAAACGGATGCAGCGATCAGTCATTTTTTCATCGTTCTTGGCTGCCTTGAGGAGGTCCAGGTATCCCACCACAACCCCCAACAGGTTATTCAAATTGTGGGAAATTCCCTGGGTAATGGCTCCGATAGCCGCCGTTTGCCGGGAGTCGGCCAGGCGTTTCTGCAGGTCGATGTTTTCGCGGTTGATTTGCTGAAAACGGAGTTGGGTTTTCACGCGGGCAAATGTTTCATCAAGATCGATCGGTTTGGTAATATAATCGACGGCGCCGGCCTCCAACCCCTCCAGTTTGCCTTTTTTGGTGTCCTTGGCGGTTATGAAAATTATGGGAATGGCCTTGGTTTCCTCATCCGCCTTGAGGGTTTTACAAACCTCGAACCCGTCCATTTCGGGCATCATGATATCCAGAAGGATGAGGTCCGGGTGCTCCTTTTTTACCTGCTCAAGGCATTGACGGCCACTGAAGGCGGGCCATAC
>JAJFLT010000459.1 GCA_021772555.1 Opitutales bacterium
ATTATCCTCCGGGGAAAACTCGTAAAAAGTGAGGGAATCGTCATCAATCATCAAGTTGGCATTGGCCAGAGGGCCGGAGTTCAAGTAGGCGATTTCGGTTCCGGAGTAGAGTGAGGCATAATCGTAACTAAAGGTTTCTTCGCTGGTGACGATTTCGTCGGCAGTTGTTTCGGTGTCTGCTCCCTGGAATTTTGTCTGGCTGAGGTTGGGTTCGCCGAACAGCCCCAGACCGGCGATTTCCCCGGCTTGCGTGATATCTAATTTGAGGCGGACGAATTGGGCCTGTACTATGGGAAAAATATAATTTGTGCGCTGCTTCGGCTCGAGCTTGAGGTCTTCACCGACAGTTACCCAGCGACGGCTCTCTATGGGCAGGGAGACATTGGAGATGGCAATTTCGGCAATGCCGCCAGCTGAAAAACTCATTAAGAACAACCGGTTGATGGGATAGTAATTGACCAGATTGAGGACCAGTGTGTGAGGGCCCAGGTCGAAGTTGTAGGCTAGGGTCTCGTCATCACTCATGAGGTTTCCGATGCCGATTTCGTCACTCGTGTTGATGGAGATTTGATCCTGTTGGCCCTCTTGATCGTAGTGGGTCAAAGAAACATCCATGTGCCAACGGGCCAAGTTCTTGGGTAAAGCGGCAAGGTCCTGCTCACCGATAGAGGCAATTTCGTGGAGCTCCAGTTCTTGCCCGTGAACCTGGAGAGTGGGCCAACCTCCCGCGCCGAGCAGCAGGAAGAGGGCGGGCAGAGTTAAGCGCAAACGTCGGCCGCTTTTTATTGGGGACCGGCGCCGTATCATGGAATGGGCGGATGTTATCTGTATCTTCATGCCTCTGGTTTTCTACCTTTAATTAATAGTACTTTATCTTAAATCGTTGTTATTTACAAGAATATTAGAACCTATCTCAAATTCGATGATGACGATGCAGAGAGCCATTAGGGGTTTGAGCAAGGCGCGTCGGGACTTGCCGGGCTGGAAGCCCTGCGGCCCCGACGGAACGCCGCCCAAACTCCTAATGGCCTCTGTCCGAAGGATTTGTGCGGCACGGCGGCACCTACGGCGTTGGTTCGCGCCCGAAGGGCTCCAGCCCATCTGGGCGCGAAACCGCCTGGCATCTGCCTCCGTGGCGCTACAAACATCATTCATCTGCGAATCTGAGATAGGTTCTAGAAGAAACCGATTTCCTCGATCATCCATCAAATGATGGCTGGACCTCAGTCATTCGGTATAATCCCCTCGTTGAATCCTTTGTATATACCCTAGGTATAATATAAAAATGGCCAGAAAAATAAAGTAAAAATTTGTAAAAAACTTTTAAAATACACTATGACAAACAGTTAAAAAAAGTGTAAAATTTTGAGAAATAATTTAGGTATATACCAATTATTTACACCGATATCAGGCTGAATTTCCAGGCGATTCCAGGATATCCAATTGTTCCTGGTGCGCCAGGATTGTGAAGTCATATTCAGTCAATACCAGAAATTGTTGATCACTGAAGTCCCCCAACTTTTATTTTTCAGGCAAACGATGTTCTAGCTGGGAAGCATTAAAGTAAGGAGATTAGATAACGGTTAAGATTTTATAAAACTTATAAAGTATTTATTCATAAAAAGATATAAATCATTCAATTAATGAATTTACATTTTTTAATGAAAAACAAATCCGCTCTGAATACATTTTGATTTCCGTATTTGGATCAGCGCTCAAACGTCCCGGTGGTTCGATACTTAAACCGGATTTTTGCAGCGGGTAAGCACTGGATGATCTTTTAATCCGACTTGAGGTATATCGTTTGAGCAAATTTGTTGCTTATACGTTATCTATTATTTTACAAATGTCCTATTTAAAGGTAGTATCATATGAATTGACTTATTTAAGAAATGTCTTAAATAAAGGTAGTTATTATGAAATTATCAGAATTCTATCGGAAGTATCCGACACAAAAAGGCTGCCTGCAGCACCTGGAAAAGTTGCGGTGGAGGGATCTGCCGGTCTGCCCGTACTGCAATTCGGACCACCACACGAGACTACCCAAGGAGAGCCGCCACCATTGCAATAACTGCAACACGACTTTTTCCGTCACGGTGGGCACGATTTTTCATCACACCAAGGTGGATCTGCAAAAATGGTTTTTGGCCATTGTGCTGATTCTGGAGATGAAAAAAGGCCTTTCCGTCCGCTGGTTGGCGGAAGAATTGGAGGTCAATAAAAATACCGCCTGGCAGATGAAGAATCGTATTCGGGATGCCAGGAGATCCGATAGGTGGCTCCTTAGGCGAATCCTGGAGCAGGAGAAAAGCGTATCTTTGGGAGAGAAATAGAATGAATACTTTTAAGGGGACAGAAATTCGGATGAGGCGTGGGCCGTGCAATTATACCGAGACGACCACTGCCACCGATTCCGGAAGAACCCCAACTCCGACTAATTGAGGAGTTATTTTTTAAAACGAAAGGACTAAGGATGAAAACGAAAATACTAAAATCAATACGGGAGGGGGATTTATCCCTGGGCTCCAAGAGTCTCCCCTGTGCTGTTTTGGAAGACGGCGCCCACATAATATCGTGTCCCGGCTTTCTCAAAGCGTTAGGCCGACCCTGGCGGAAAACTTATAAAAGTGTGGACCGGCCCGGTTTTCTGGCCGCCCAGAACCTCGCCCCGTTTATGGACGACAGCCTGAGGTCGGGACAAAAACCGATTGAATTCCGCACCTTGCATGGGGGCAGGAAGAGTGGTTATAAAGCCGATCTTCTGCCGAAATCGTGCCAGGTTTACACCTTGGCGAATTCGGCCGGAGTTTTGCGTCGCAACCAGACAAGTATCGCCGTTGCCTGCGGGGACATCCTGCGGGATATTGGCGATTCCGAAATAGAGGACCTCATCGACGAGGCTACCGGATACCAGGATATTCGGGACCTCAAATGCCTGCATAAATACCTCGAAGGTTCCCTTCCGGCGTATTTGTCCGAGTGGTCGAAGAGGATACCGGAAGATTTCTACCAGGAGCTGTTTCGCCTCAAGGGTTGGAAATGGAGCGGTATGTCCCTGGTCCGGCCCGGTGCCGTTGGAAAACTGACCAACGATATTGTATTCGAGCGAATCGAGCCGTTTGCGCTGCAGGAACTGGTGGAAAATTTGCCGGCCAACAATCGCACCCGCAAAAGGCGCACCCCAAACCCGTGGTTTAACAACAATGTGGGTCACCCCGCCCTTGAAAGCCACGTTTTTGCAGTGGTCGGTTTGATGCGGGCTTCGGCCAACTGGAGCCAGTTTCACCGGCTCCTGCAGCGGTCTTTTCCCAAGAATGGAAACGCCGTGAAGGGGATTCCGCAGAAGCGGAGAAGAGTCGTTCGTGAATCATCTGCCCGCTAGTCATGCCGTTACCGGCTTTTTTAACACCAATCATTTGGAGCTAATCAATTAAATAGAGGCACCTCCCTGAGGATAGATAATACAGAGTCCTTCACCCCAATAGGGGTTGAAAAAGCGGGATTTCCGACCGGATCGCGAAGAGGCGGACTGGGTCGGTGCATTGCGTATGCGGGCTTGGCGGGTTGGATCTGGCTGGGGCTGGCATCGTCGATTGCGGCTGCGCAGGATGGCTGCTCCGATTTTGGTAGCGCACAGTCGGTCACTCGAACACTGGATTTAAGAAGTTATACCAGTTTGGAATACAACGACAATATCAACGCCTCCGGGGTGGAGCCGTTGGAAGATTTTATTTTGAAGGCAGGCGTTACTGTTCAGGCCCAATGGCCGGTTTTCCAAAACAATTCCGTGGATCTCAATTTCGACCTTGGTTTTACCAAATATTTTTCTCACCCGGAATTGGACTCAAATAATAGTTTCCTCGATATATCGCCGGATTCCGGAATCGAGTATTGTATCAAGGCGGGTCAATTTACGATCGGGCTTTCCGATCATTTGAGTTTCGAGGCCGATCCCACCGACTCCCTGGTGGTGGACCCGCAAAGCGAGAACGTGGATTTCAATGTCCTGCAATACAACCGCTTTACCAATAACGGCGCCGTCAATGTCAATTGGGAGGTAAACCGGGACACGAACATTAATTTCGGCTTCCATCGTGATGACATTTTGCCGACGGATTCAGAATTCGACTTTTCCCGGCGAACGAGCAATGTATTCCACCTTGGAGTGGTTCATTCGATAGCTCCCAACCTGAGGGTTGGCGGCAATGTAGCTAACACCAAAACGACTCATAAGTTGAACTTTCAAAACGACAGCCACGGATCGAGGTATGGAACATTTGCCGATTGGAGCATTACGGACTTTATCAACCTGTACGTAGATTTGAGCTGGAATTCGATCGTATTCGATAATTCCGGATCCAACAGGGACGGCTCCGATGTATCCGATTTCAATGCGGAAATATTGCTCCGCCACGAGGTCAACAGCGAATTCAGCCATGCGCTGGCAATCTACAGGCGTACCAACCTGGGATTTATTTCCAATTCCCTGCTTGAAGATCGCCTGCAATACTCATTTAATTGGTCCATCTTTGCCCGCACCTCCGTGACCGGTCTGGCTTCATTTGAAAGCGGAACGGACTCCGGTGGTCTCAGTCCGGAATCTTATGATCGTCGCATTTTGCAAATAAATTACGGAGCCCATTTTAAAAACTATCCGATTACCTGGAACCTGGAATACCGATATACGGAAAAAACTTCCACTATTTCGGCCAGAAGCTATAATCAGAACAGACTCCAATTTGTCATTAAATATGATTTTTAAATCAGCAGGTTTGGCCAGCTTCAGGTTTACTGGTGCCGTCTTGGCGGTTGGACTTGTTATGGTGCCTCGACTTTTGGTCCAGACGGCTGAGGAAACCCTATCTGCCGAAGTGCCCACCAGAATGGGTCTTCTCGATGACACCCGTAGCATTCAGGTAGGCAATCGCCTTACCTACGTCGTGGAAGAGGATCGCGAACGCCCGCTCGGGTTCCTCGTAAATTCTCGGGGTGAGATTGATATTCCTTTGATTGGCAAGGTCAAGGCCGAGGGGAAAACCTGTCGGCTGTTGGCCCACGATATTAAATCCTTGCTCGAAGTGGATTTTTATTATCGGGCGACCGTCCTGATTGATTTTCCTCAAATTGCAGGGAATCTTGGTGAGATTACCTTGATAGGGGAGGTCCAGCACCCGGGTCCACTGTCGTTGCCGGCGGACGATATATTGACGGTGAGCGCAGCCATTCTCAGCGCCGGAAACTTCAACAGAGAAGCGGATGCCGAAAAAGTGACCATCATCCGCGGCAATCCCGAGGGCGAAGGAGTGGAGGACAAATTTGAACTCAATGTTAATGAAATGTTTACGACCGGCAATTTCGATGGCGATATGGAGTTGAGGGCCGGCGATATAGTTCTCATTCCAAAGCTGGATCGGGCCGGTGGGCAATTTTACATTTGGGGCGAAGTCATAAAGCCGGGTAATTACAATATTCCCAATGAGAGGGAGTTTACCGTGAGCAAGGCTATTTTTCTGGCCGGTGGATTCGGGCAATATGCCAACAAAAAAAAGGTTGAGTTGATTAAGGCCGATCCGAACCTGGACGAGGGTGAAAGGGTGGTCGTGGTCAACGTGCAAGCGATTTTGGAAGAGGGGTTGCGCAGTCTCGATCCTCTTGTGAGCCCGGACGATATCATCAAAGTCAAGGAACGAAGGTTTATGATCCAATGAAAGAAGTTGCCTTCGAGGAACAGGAGCAGGGCGCCGAATGGGCGGAAAATTTCCATGCATGGTTTTTCCGGGGGAAGATTCTACTCAAGAAGTACTGGTGGATATTCATTCCCACTTTGAGCCTGGGCCTTGGTTTTCAGGCTTATGAAGAAATGCAGCGGGAGCCTCGTTATGTCAGTCAGGGTAAAATGATTGTCGATTCGCAGGTGTCTTTTCCCAACAGTCAGGTGATTCAGGACCCTTTGGCTTATTTCTGGGGAACGCAAAGCGAACTGATGCGCAGCCCCATTGTGCAAAACCGGGCCCGCGATCGCCTAGCTGCTCTAAGGCCCGAACTCAAACCGATTCCGATTCAATTGCGGGTAGGGCAACAACCCGAGACATCCATTTTCGTTCTTTCAGCCGAAGGCGGCGAACCGGTATTCACACGCGCCTTTTTGGATGCCTGCATGCAGGAGTATACCAACTATAAAAAGGAGACACGGTCCAATACATCCGGCAGGGCTCTGATAAAGATAAAAGAGGAATTGATGAGCCTGGAGTCAGAGATCGACCAGCAGGAAAGCGCCTTGGTTGATTTCCAGAAAGAGAACAATCTGGTTTTCGTGAAGGAGGAGAGCGACTCTGCGGGCTACAACCTGGTAAAGCTCAAAGGCAATATGGCCGACCTGAAAACGAAGTACCGGATGCTGGAGACCCTCAGTCTCGATCAATACCTCGATGGAGGGATTTCCAACACTGTGGGGGAGGACGGCGATCTGCTCAGCCGCAGTGTCCAGGAGATAAGTCCAGAATATCGACAACAGAAGGCGATCTTCGATCAACTCAATGCCGAAAAAGATGAATTCTCCATCTATATGAAGCCCCGGCATCCCAAAATCATGAGCCTTAGCCGCGAGATCGAAAGGACTCATAATTTCCTGAAAATTTATCGTCGGCAGGGTCTACAAAAACTGGAATCGCAAAAGAGCATCCTGAAGATCCAGATTGATAATTTGGCCGCATTGATTACGGATGTGGAATTGACAGCCCTCGATTACAGTCGGCGCCTGGCGGAGTATGAACGCCTCCAATCCCAGTTGAATCGCTCCCGCAATCTATATGAAAACCTTCTTGAAACCATTCAGAACCTCGACCTGAATGAAAATTTTAGCCAGGAAACGATTGCTGTTTTTGAGAATGCCAGCCCCGCCTATGCCGTTCCGGTGCAAATCGGCCGGAATTTTGCCCAGGGTGGGGTGGTTGGGGTGATTCTGGGTTTCGGGTTGATTTTCCTGCTGGGGATTCTCGATAACCGTGTCATATCCGGCGAGGATCTGAGCCGACGTTTCGAGCTGCCCATCATGGGTATTATTCCCTTCCAAAAGCAGGCCAAGAAATCTCGCATGGAGTTGCTCCAGCCAAAGGATTCTCGTTATCTTTTTGCTGAGGCCTGCCGCACTTTGCGTTCATCCATCCTCTTCATGGAAAAGGATGGCGTTCAGCCGACCAGTTTCATCGTAACCAGCGCCGTGCCCTCCGAGGGTAAATCTACCATTTCATCAAACCTGTCCATAACGTTGGCTTTGACATCCTCCAAAACTATCCTGGTTGACGCCGATCTACGGCGCGGTGTGCTTTACAAAGAATTCAATCTGAAAAAATCCATAGGTTTGAGCGAAGTCATTAGCAATGATTTGCCTTTGGATGACTCTATTCAGAAAACCGGCTTCGAAAACCTGGATTTTATTTCCACCGGAGAATTTCCGGAGCGTCCGGGGGAATTGCTTTTGAGCGACCGTATGGGCCGTATCTGCCAAGAATTGCGGGAGCGTTATGACTATGTTGTATTCGATTCCGCGCCGGTTTTGGCAACAGAGGACACCTCAAGTTTTGCCACCAGGGTGGACGGAGTTCTTTTTACCGTTCGTTCCGGTTATACGCAGGCCCGGCAGGTGCGGTCGTCCCTCGAACGGCTTCAGCAGCGGGGAGTCAACGTTTTTGGTTTTATATTGAATTTCGTCGATACCAAGGGATCCGATTATTACTATTACAATAAGTATCAAAATTACTATTATGTGGATCCGGGGAAGACTCCTGTAGAGAAGGAAAAGGTTTAGTGAGTACTAACAGGCTCTGATAAAATTGTGCTGAAGCGCTATTCCTGATTATTTTTCCGCCAAGTCTGGTTACCATTTTCATCGTCGACTTTCTCGGCATTCCTTAGAATGCTGTCTACCTAGCGGGAATAACGATGAGGAAGACGACTAAGAATGTGTCCTGTTTGAGTTCACCCCATTATTCACAGGGCGGCGTATTAAAGGAGTCTCCGGCGCTCTGGTTGGCGGCGCTTTTATTTCTTTTTACGCTGGTATTACTGGGAGGCGGAACCGTCCTGTGGACTCAAGGCATCGCTTTGCTGGGTATAGGATTGTTTGTGATCATCGCGCCGCCCCGTCAGGGTCCGGGAAAACTGACGGACGCTGCTGTTCTGGGACTAGTGGTCATAATCTTGACGGGATTTTTGCCGTTTCCCGCTTTTTTCAGGGAGACCTGGTGGATTGGGGCCGCTCGGGAGTTGGGCATTCAATTGCCTTCGACCCTATCCTTCCAACCTTGGCTTTCGGTTGAGGCATTGATACCGTTTGTCGGTGGGGTGGCCTGGCTATATGTGGCCATCTCCTGGAAAGTGGAGCATGAGTTGCGCAAAAAACTGTTCTGGGCTTTCGCCTTATCAGTCACCGTGTTGGCGGGCGGCGTCATTATCGGTACCTTGATGCAATGGCAGTATCCATTCGCCACCGAGGTGCAAAATTTCAGTTACTTTCCCAACCGTAATCAAACGAGTAGTTTATTAGCCATGGGTGGTGTTGTTTCATTTGGGATGGGTATGCGTTCTCTCCGGCGGCGCTCTCTTTTCTCCATAGTGGGGATCGTTTGTGCGGGAATTATTTTTTTCGCTCTTATTTACAGTCTTTCGCGGGCCGGCATTTTTTTATTTATCATTGGATGCCTGGTTTGGGTTTCATTGTCGGTGCGTCCTTCCAACGCGGCCCGAGTTGTTCTGTTATCTGCCTCCGGCGTCGTTATCTTGTTCAGTCTGCTGGTATTTTTCGGGGGTTCTACCATTGCCCGGACTGGTAGGTTATTTACGAGCCCACAGGAAGAATCCACCGATTTCAGAGTGCTTGTCTACGAAGATTCCTGGAACATGATTTCCGATTTGCCCTGGACCGGCGCGGGTTTGTCAAATTTCCCCGTCGTTTTCCCACAATACCGTGAGGCTTCGGCCAATCATAATAGCATTCTTCATCCCGAAAGCGATTGGTTATGGCTATGGGCAGAACTCGGCCTGCCTGGATTTCTGTTTGGTATTTGGCTGCTTTTCGCCTTACTAGGAGGTCTGCATTTTTCGCGAAAATACCGCCGACGCTCCAACGCGCTTGTGGCGGTGGCGGCTTTGTTGATTTTCATCCTTCATTCCACGGTTGATGTCGGTGGGCATCGGCTGGGAACATTCATGTTTGCCGCCTGGCTTTATGGCATTGCGCGGAACACATCTTCTACTTCCCCACAAAAACCACTTTGGTTGAGCCCACAAATGTGGCGTCTGGTGGGAGTTTTCATTGGAATAAGCGGGATCGCCTGGATCGCGGCGGAGGCATTTACCTTGCCCTGGCATTCCAGCGTTGTTCTCAAACGTAGCGAAGCTATGATGGCCGCTGATTCCGAGGTCCAACGGCAAGGTGTGGAGGAGGTCCGCCATACGGTCGATATGGCGGTGCGCAGGTATCCTTTGGATTGGCGGGTTTATTTCAACCGGGCGCAGGTGGGGCTCTATCGATTGAATGACGCGGAACTGGCTATGGAGGATTTTCGGCGTGCCAGGTTTCTCGAACCCATCGCGGCCCAAGTGCCGTACTACGAGGGCCTGGCCTGGCTTCCTTTTCAACCGGTGTTGGCGGTTTCCGCCTGGCGGGAGGCTTTGGCCCGGCAAACCGATGACCGGGCGCTCATCATCCGCGGTATTCTGGCCAATGCGCGCTATTCACCCCGGGTCATGTCTCTGGTCTCCGATTTATCCTTTATCGAAGCGGATTTCCGTTACGAGTTTTTGAGCCAGTTGCGCGGAGACGAATTCCTTCGCCAGTTTGATCGCGATTTAGCGCGCAATCCGGCGCTCGAATCCTTCAGTTTCGGACAAAAGGAAAACCTCCTGCATCGATGGTTGTCCGCGGAAAAACTTGGGACTGTCGATGATTTCATCACCCGCCACCCTGCCCTGGGGGAGGAGCACTGGCGGTTTCGAGCCGAGGTCCTGACAAGGCAAAAACGGTTTCAGGAAGCTCTTTCGGTTGTTTGGGCAAAACTCGAAGCTCCCTCCATACCCGATTTTAGAGAAGGGGAAGACGTGGAATCTTTGCGCATGGAAATCCTGGGTTCGCCCGAAAGTATTGCCATCGCTTCTTCGCTGCTGAACAGGCAGGTGGCATCGTCCGATTGGTCCGGGGTCGAAAACACTTTGTCCGTATTGGAAAACCAGGAATCGATTCCTTCATTTGTCCCCTATTGGCGATCCCGGTTGCAGTTCGACCAGGGGCAATTTGAGCAAAGCTGGCATTCCCTGCAGGATTATTTAAAGATGACTTCCCCCCGGTGATCTGGGATGCGGGCTGTTAATGGAGGCGTCAGGTTTCAGGTGTTAGGGATACACCTTCTCCTTCTATCCTGAAACTCGAGCCTGAAAACGTGCTGGGGACAGCCCTTTCCACCATCCCGGTTGAGGTGTCAGTGTTCAGGTTTCAGGATTTTCGCATTCTGTATTCTGCATCTCTCAATGAAATATCCCTCCGTAAACCATGTCCTGACTGTACTCCATAGAGTCGAGTCCTGACACCTGAACACTGAAACCTGCTTCCTTTTTTCAGGAGCGGCCATTTTGAACCACCATCGCACGTTCCAGGAAATCTTTTGCCTGAGCTCGAGCCTTGGCGATGGAGTTCACTCCCGTGACGATGATTTCCAGTGAACGCCGCCCCTTAATTTTGTTTCCCGCAAATGCCGCCCGAAGCCGATCCAGAGACGTTCGGGCCATGGGTATGATTGTTTCGTTTTGGTTGTCGTTCCAGACCCCAAAGAAGACATGGACATTTTGCCCCCTCGCGCTGAAGGTGTACGATTTCATTGTAAGGCGGAGGCCTTCTTTTTCCCACAAGAGAGGTTTGTCGGTGGCCGTTAGTTGAAAACCGGCTGCCGGGAGACAAATTTCGGGTTTGTGGACATCGGCAAAGGAAGAAATTTTTCCCTCCTCCCAGACGAAATAATAGGCGAGCCATTTTTCATTTTCCCGAGGATGCCAACTGGCCTGTGTCCCTTCGGAATAACGTAGAATGGAGCGGATCTGAGAAGGTATTTTGCCAAACTCCACGTTGGAGTCAGCCCGCGACCATTCGACCGATGCAACCGGTGGGTTAATGGTTTCCGGGGGATTGCCCCGCCGGAACCACCAGGAGGATAGGGGGTAGCTGAGCAGGCAGATAATAATCAATGTCGCCGCTTTCCTTGGGCCGAGCCAGTTGAGCGGGGCCTCGTCGAGGGGGTGGGCCGCCGGTCTCGTAGGTGGACCCTTTCGGCGCAATTGGTTGATGACCAGAGCCAGACCCAGAATGATGATAAAGGCGCTGAAGGAGACCAAGTAGCCCACCGGGTCGTGCCAGGTTTGCATGACATCGCCGCCATCTTTATAAGTGATGTAAGTGAGCAGAAAGGTTCTGCCGACATTGAGAAGGACGGAGACCAACGAACCGAAGACAATCAGGACCAGACGCAGCCACAGCCGGTAGCGAAACATTTCCCCCAGAAAATAAGCCGCCATGATGGTGGATTGAAACGATCTTACCCCGCTGCAAGCTTCTTCCACTCCGACCCACCCGTTGGCCAGTTGGATCAAATTTCCTTCCTGCTGGGCGAAGAACCCCAGCAAGTTCATCATATCAACCGTTATGGCGGCCACCATACGCATGAGCCCCTGGGTCAGATTTTGCTCGAATTGCATGGGCCAGGGAACCGCGAAAAGAAAAATGGCCAGCGCCGGGGCGAACCAGTTGGCCCATGATTTGCCGCCTAAATGTACCAGAAAGGCCCATGATGCGGCATAAATTAAAAGGGCCTGGACCCAGTAAACCATGCGCCAGTCGGGATTGGATTCCCAGATGATTTTGAGAGGAAATAAGAGCAGGACGGTGACCCAAAGCAATCCCTGTATTGGAAAACGCGACGATTTGCCGGATTCAATTCGAGGCCTGCCCAACCACCTCAGGTAGAGAAGGTAGAGCGTGATAAATGGAACCAGGTAGCCGAACCGGTATTGCTCGTTGATGGACCATTCGAGGCTCAAAACCCGTATCAGGTCGCCCCAAAAAATCGCCAGAAGGAGAAGGCTTACGGCTGCCGCACCCGACCATTTCGCTTCTATCCACCTCTTTTTCCTTCTCCGTTTTTTCATCGAGACCGGCTTCGTATTTGCGCCTGGCTGGCTATCGGCCTCACAGGGTGTTGGCAGCTTCGACTACGCTTTCCGGTTTCATGCCCATTTCCTTTAAAACTGTGTCGCCGGGGGCACTCAGGCCGAACCGGTCAATGCCGACCACTTTCCCTTCCAGTCCCACGTAGCGATGCCAGAGGGCCGTCACACCAGCTTCGATGGCGATTCGCCTCCGGCAGTCTGAGGGGAGCACGCTCTCCCGGTATTCGGCGGGCTGGCGGTCGAATCGCTCGAAAGAAGGTATGGAGACAACTCTGGCGCCGTTGCCCAATTCATCGGCAGCGGCCAAGGCGTGCTGCAACTCGCTGCCCGTGGCCAGGATGATGAGGTTGAGCGTGCTTTGCTCACGACGGGCAATATAGGCTCCGTGGAGAACTCCAGATCTGCGGTCGGAAACGGAAATCTCGCTCAGGTTGGGGAGGTTTTGGCGCGACAGAATGATGGCTGAGGGTCCATCCGTTTTTTCCAGAGCGGCCACGAAAGCGCCTGCCGTTTCCTCCGCATCGGCGGGGCGGATAACATCGAGGTTGGGCACGCATCGCATGGAACTGACCATTTCCACCGGCTGGTGGGTGGGTCCATCCTCACCCACCGCCACCGAATCGTGCGTGAAAATATAGTTCACGGGCAACTTCGACAAAGCCGCCAGGCGGATGGAGGGGCGCATGTAATCGGAAAACGCCAAAAAAGTGGCGCCGGAAACACGGAAAAGGCCGTAGTAGGCCATGCCGTTGAGCATGGCGGCCATGGCGTGCTCCCTGATACCGAACCAAATGTTGCGCCCGGCAGGATTTTCCCGTGAGTAATCTCCACCTTCCGATATATAGTTTTTGGTCGAACCGTAGAGGTCGGCGCTCCCGCTCACAATCAATGGAAGTGCTTTGGCCAGGTGCTGCAAAACGGTCCCACCGGAGGCGCGGGTAGCCGCTGAGGCATCCGGGGCGAATTCCGGGATTTTATCGAACAATCCTTCCGGAGTTTTCCCGCACAAACCGCTCTCCAGCAAGCCTGCTTTTTCCGGATTGGCCGTTTTCCAGGTCGAAAAAACTTCCAGCCAATCGGTGTGTTGCTTGGCCAGGTCTTTACTACGCTCGGCGAAATACGACCTGACTTCCTCCGACACGTAAAATTTTTCCTCCGGCAACCCGAGGCCCTGCCGGGCGGAATTGGCAAACTTGGCCCCGCCTTCGCCGTGGGCCTTATTGGTACCGGCCACTTCCGGGATACCCCGCCCGATTTCGGTTTTGGCGATAATGAATTTTGGCCTGCCATTGTCGGCGCTTTTAGCCGTTTCGAGGGCGGTTGAAAAGGCTTCCATGTCGTGCCCGTCCACGGTGGACACATCGAATCCGTAGGCCTCGTAGCGTTGGGCGGTGTCCTCGCTTTGAGTGACCTCCGCCATGGCGTCCAGGGTGACATCGTTGGAGTCGTAGATAAGGATAAGGTTATCGAGACCATTGTGGCCGGCGAAAGAGCTGGCCTCCGCGGCTACGCCTTCCTGCAGGCAGCCATCCCCGGCCAGACAGATGATGTGGTGGTCGAAAATTTTGTGTTCCGGTGTGTTGAACTGGCGCTCGGCCATTTTTGCCGATAAGGCCATGCCGACGGCATTTCCAACACCTTGGCCGAGTGGGCCGGTCGTGCTTTCAACGCCGTGAGTTTCTCCAAATTCCGGATGGCCCGGCGTTTTGCTGTGAAGTTGCCGGAAATTGCGAATCTCCTGCATAGGCAGGTCGTAACCGCTCAGATGGAGCCAGCCATAAAGGAACATGCTACCGTGCCCGGCGGAGAGCACGAAGCGGTCGCGGTCGAGCCATTGTGGTTCCTGCGGGTTCATTTTCAGAGCTTGCCCATAGAGCACGGCGCCCAGCTCGGCCGCACCTAGGGGAAGACCCAGATGGCCGATGCCGGCCGCATGAACGGCGTCAATGGCCAAACCCCGTGCTTCGGTGGCCGCTTTTTGAAGAATTTCAGTATTCATAAAATAATAAGTGGGTGTTTTCAGAAATTATTAAGAAGCCAAGAACACTACTTCACGTCCTCTGGCAAGGCAATCGAGAAAAACGGGCTCTATGTCAGGCAAGAAAAAAAAATGTTGACTGCCGGTATTAATATGTAACAGAAAGGTTACATATATGAATTTAGTGTTTCAGGCTTTAGCCAATCGCAGTCGCCGGGAGATTCTCGATATTTTACGAAAACAGCCGGGGTGCAATGTGAATGAAGTTTGCCGGTTTTTCCCCCTCAGCCGGATTGCCGTGATGAAGCATTTGAGGCTTCTGGAAACGGCCAACCTGGTGATTTCGGAGAAAGTGGGCCGGGAGCGGAAACTCTATTTTAACACAGTGCCCATCCAGATGATTTATGATCGCTGGACGACTGAATTCAGCGCCCTTTGGGCGAGCAAATTAACAGGATTTAAATATCGAATTGAGGCAAAGAAAGGAAACGAGCATGGAGACAGTAAAAACCGTATACAAAATATTCATTGAAAGCAGCATTGAGGAGGTATGAAGGGAGATTACCCGGACCAATGAGCCGCTGCCGTTTTTCTTTAATTCAGTCATGCGCACGACTGATCTAGGCATTGGGGCTCCTCTGCGGATGCGGACCCCGAGCGGGAAACATACCGGCGTTGTGGGAGAGGTGCTGGAGTTCGATCCACCCCATCGATTTTCCCATTCCTTTAAGTTTACCCAGTTAGACGATCCCTATTGCAAAGTCACCTACGATCTCAAGGAAATGAGTGGAGGCGTCGAATTCATTTTGACTTCCGAAGATATTGCGCCCGAATCCAAGACCGAGGAATACATGAAGAGAGGCGGGCCATTCATCGCCGTCACCCTCAAGGCGGTGATGGAAAAAAAGCCCTTGCCGTTGAAATCGCGATTCGTCCTTTTTATGTGCAAATGGACGGAGTTCATGACGCCGAAGAAAAGCCTCAGTGCGAACTGGCCCATGGATTGAGAACTGGCGGATCCCTCAAGTCTTGCCAGCAAGATCGAATTGGTTACTGTTTGTAGCCGTTATGACTCATAAGGAACTGGAAGAGGGGTCGGAGCTGCGGCTCGATTTTACGAAACTGGCCAAGGCGTCTGCTTGTGGGGAGGACTTGCTCCCGGCAGTGGCCCAGGATGCCGATTCGGGCGAAGTGCTCATCGTCGGATACGCCAACCGGTTGGCTCTGGAAACCGCTTTGAAAGATGGCAAGGCCACCTTTTGGAGCACTTCGCGTAACGAGCTATGGATTAAGGGCGCCACCAGTGGGGACTTTCTGGAAATCATGCAGGTGTTGGTCAACTGCGAGCAGAACTCGATTCTCTACCGGGTGCGTCCGGCGGGGAAGGGCGCCTGCCATACCAAAGATTCGGATGGCCGCGCGCGCAAAGGCTGCTATTATCGACAAATCGCAGAGGACGGGAGATTGGAGCATCTTTGATCGATAAATTGTTTTACGAAGAATGAAAATGAGGAAATGAAATGAGTGAATTCACATCAATTTGTCTGCATTGGAAAGCGGTTGCGTCGTTCTTGATGCTACCTGTTTTAGCGGTTCTCGGGGTGTCTTTGGCTGGAACGGTTGGAATCATCGGCGGTGTAGCGATCGGAGGCGGGTTGATCGGTTACGTTCTGAGTGATCTGGAGAAGAAGAACAATGGAGAGAGTGTCAGCGAACATTCGGTTGATGGTTGAAGACACAAATGTTCAGGAGACCGTAGTGCTAGATGCACGAGGGTAACCTCGCTGCTCAGTTTAATTGTTCGTATGCAAAAGAAGAATTCACCAATTTCTCTCACTGTCTAAAGCGTCGGTACTTTGGCTGCAAAGCCAATAGAGAATAATGCGTTTTCTCAGTCTTGCCAGGCCCAGGGGTGGAGGCGTTTGGGGTCGGGGTTGGGTGTTTCGGCGTAGTAAACTGCCATGCGGAAGGCGTAGATGCGGTCTTGGGGAGAATGCGGTTTCTTTTTTCGCAGGTCTTCGAAGAGGGCTTCGGGAGCCCGGCCTTTGAGTTCTTCGATTTCGCGGAAGCCGATGTCGAGAAGATCGCGCACGACCGCAACCTGTATGCGGGGTATTCTCATCAAACCCGAATTGAGGGCTTCGTGATCAATTTTTTTAGATTTTTTTTCGGGAAAATTCATTAAAATATTCAGCTCTTTTTTTAACCACGGATTACGAAGATGAGCACGGATCATTTGTTAAGTTGCGCTGTAACGCCGTTTTCTTTACCTACATTTATTGGATTCAATCTTTTGGTTTTAAGGGATGGGCAAGTGTGACATACCGGGTGCGCGCGGCGCTTAACTGTGACAAGAATGTGGGACAATGTGACCTTTATTTATGGAACTGGATGTTTTTGAAAAGGTCGATCTATATTTTTAACTTGTTTGTCTTCAAATGTTTAGAATTGAACTCGGGTCATTGGCATGTGAAGTGCTAAAGGATCGGCGTGAGTAAAGTTTTAGGCATTGATTTGGGAACCACCAATTCCTGCATGGCTATTATGGAGGGCGGAGAGCCCGTCGTAGTGCCGAATTCCGAGGGTGCGAGGACCACTCCGTCGGTGGTGGCTTTTACCAAGACGGGTGAGAGGCTGGTTGGCCAGGCCGCCAAGAGACAGGCGGTGACGAACCCGCAAAATACGATTTTTTCTGCCAAAAGACTCATTGGGCGCAAGTTCAACGAAGTCCAGGAGGAGGCAAAGCATATACCTTATAAAATTGTCGAAGGTAAAGGTGGCGATGCCTGGATTGAATGTGAGAGCGGCGGAAAAACCGAAAAATTCGCCCCCGAGCAGATTGCCTCAATGGTCCTGAGCAAAATGAAGGCCGATGCCGAGGCCTATCTGGGAGAAAAAATTACCGAGGCGGTGATCACCGTGCCGGCCTATTTCAACGCTCCCCAGAGACAGGCTACGAAGGATGCCGGGGCCATTGCCGGGTTTGATGTGAAACGCGTCATCAATGAGCCCACGGCCGCTTCCCTGGCTTATGGGCTCGATAAAAAATCCGATGAGACGATCGCCGTCTATGATTTAGGGGGCGGCACTTACGATATCTCGATTCTGGAAATCGCGGACAGTGTTTTTGAAGTGCATGCCACCAAGGGCGACACGCATTTGGGGGGAGACAACTGGGACGCCGCCATTATCGATTGGCTGGTGGAAGACTTTAAGAGGGAAAACGGCATCGACTTGAAACAGGACCCGATGGCCCTGCAGCGTTTACGGGAGGAGGCCGAAAAAGCAAAGATTGCGCTGTCCTCGGCCCAGCAAACCGATATCAATTTGCCGTTCATCACGGCGGATGCGAGCGGTCCCAAGCACCTCAATGTGACCCTCACGCGGTCGAAACTGGAACAGCTTTGTGATTCGCTTTACCAGCGCACTATTGGCCCTTTCAAGGCCTGTTTGGAGGATGCCGAATTGACGAAAGGGGACATCAATAACATTGTTTTGGTGGGAGGCATGACGCGTGCCCCCAAAGTGTTTGAGGTAGCCCACGAACTGGTCGGTAAAGAGCCCCATAAGGGCGTCAATCCTGACGAAGTGGTGGCCATTGGCGCAGCCATTCAGGGAGCCGTTTTACAGGGTGATGTGGATTCCGTGCTGTTGCTCGATGTGACGCCTCTGACCCTAAGTATCGAGACCGAAGGTGGTATTTCCACCCCCATGATCGACCGGAACACGACCATTCCAACGAAAAAATCGCAGCCTTTTTCTACCGCGTCGGACAACCAGCCGAGCGTAGATATCCGTATTTTGCAGGGCGAGCGCCCCATGGCCCGCGATAATAAAATGCTGGGCAATTTCAAGCTCGACGGGATACCACCGGCCCAACGCGGGACTCCCCAAATCGAAGTCACTTTTGATATCGACGCCAACGGTATTTTACATGTGGCGGCGAAAGACCTGGGCACGGGCCGGGACCAGAAAATCACCATCAGCGGTTCGTCCGGCCTGAGCCAGGACGAGATCGACCGTATGCAGCAGGAAGCCGAGGCCCACGCCGAGGAAGACCGCAAGAGCAAAGAGGAGGTGGAGACGCGCAATAAACTGGACAGCACCATCTACCAGACCGAAAAGCTCCTCAAGGAAAGCGGTGATAAAATCCCGGCAGACAAGAAGG
>JAJFLT010000460.1 GCA_021772555.1 Opitutales bacterium
CTGCACCCACAGACGCTTGATTGGTTGGCTGCCTTGGGAGCGACGCCCGCTCAAGTTTACATCGACGCGACTGATTATTTCAATCGTGAGATGGATGCTTTGGGTATCTTGGGCAATTACGTAATGGTAAACCTTTATGCCGGCGACGACAAGGAGCAGGCTATGGTTTGTAATATCGCTGTGTTGGGTGATCGGACATTGACCGAATTCGGAGGAACCGGATTGGTTTACGGCGCTGACTACGGTTTCAAGGCCGACGGCACCACGGTTTTTTTAACCGGTTTCAAGCCAGAAGAAATCGGCGCGACTGGTGGAATCAGCACCTGGATGACTGTATCTGTAACGGGGTCTTTGTTTTTTGATTCGATCGGGGCGCGTGATTTGTCGAACACCCAGACTTATATCATGAACTTCTACCCGGACGGACCTAATTGGTTTGGCTACTGGGGAGAGAATAATTTTTCTACGGTCAGTGAGGCACTTACAGCGGGCCTTTATACGGTTCGGAGGGCTTCTTCGACTGATTTGAAGAATTTTAAGAACGGCGTCGAAAAAGCGTCTTTGACGACTTCCACAACACCTGGAAACTCGTTGTCTGAATTTGCCGTTTCTGGCCGGAATCGCCAGGGGTTATTAAGCGCAGAATTACCTTCGCCCAATAAGATAGGTGGTTTTTGCGTCGAGGACGGGCTTATCCCGGATGCGAAGCGGGCGTCAGAGGCGGCGGTATGGGCCACCACGATGTCCATGTTGGGAAGGAATTAGTTGAATCAATCTCAAATTCGAAGATGACGATGCAGAGAACCATTATGTATTTTGTGCAAGGCGTGTCGGGACGTTCCGGGCTAGAAGCCCTGGTGCCCCGACGGAATGCCGCTCAAACTCATAATGGCCTCTGTCCAATGGATTTGTGCGGCACGATGGCAACTGCGGCGTCAGTTCGCGCCCGAGGGGCTGCTAGCCCATCTGGGCGCAAAGCCGCCTGGTATCTGCCACCGTGGCGCTACTAACATCATTCATCTGCGAATTTGAGAGAGTTTCTAATGAATTTGAAGGAAAATCTATACCAGTTTTTGGTAGTGTGGAAATTGGATTGCCCAGAAAACCCGCTTTCCTCTATTTTGTCGGCATGGGGTCGGAAATGGATCATACCGAAACTGGAACGTGACCGAAATGGTGAAATCAAGGCTTTCTGGAAAAGGCTCATTGGCCTTGGTCGTTTTGGGGCTATTCTTGATGGCCTGGGCGGTGAGCAGCCTGGCGCCCGGATTGACGGCCAGGCATGTGGGGCGGTTTTTGCAGGGGAAGGGATATTCGGGAGTTCATTTTGAAGTCTCCCGGGTCAGTCTGTTTTACCTGCATTTAAAGGGGTTGGATATGCAGAAGGGGAGGTTTAAACTTTCCGCGGACAATGCGTTTATGCGGTTTTCGCCCCTAAAATTGGCCAGAGGCGAGTTGGATACACTTTATCTGGAAGGCGCCATGATTCGTTGCGACTTGGGTTTTAATGAGAATGATGACGATGCCGATAGCAAATTGGGGTTGGGTGAAGGTTTTACGATTCCTTTTCAGAGAATCCTGATTCCCGATGGCGATATTGTGTTTGTGCGGGAGAGGTTCCGCAGAAGTCTGCCATTATCGGGATTGGTCCTGAAAAACGAGGACGACCTAGTTGAGGCGACATTCTCAGCGGGTCGTGAGGGCAGGAGCTTTTTGCTTGAAGCGAGCCTGCAGATGGACACCCGCGATGGAGATTTTAGTTATTTGCTTGAATTGGAAAACTTCAATGAATGGCAGAATATACTGGAACCCTACCTTGATTTATCACTGCCGGAGGGAAGCGCCATTAATGTCTACGCTTTTTCAGGTGAGGGCAAAGGTGAAATTAAAGGCGGGAAATTGACTTCCATCGCCTTGGTGGGTTCTTCGGATTCGAGTGACGGTATTTTGCCGGATGGGCTTCTTGTCAACGATGCCATACACATTGGCTTGCGAAGAAATTTGATAACAGATCACTTTGAAGTCGCCGTGTCAGGCCATGTGGAGTTGCTGGATTGGCGGTCCTTATCCGTGGCGCCTTTTGGGTATGTTTTTCACCAGGGGCAAGATAAAATATTGCGTGGTGAAGTAACCGATGTTGCGTTTTCACATGGTGAATCGATCAACGGTCTGGCCAAAGCCTCGATTGAATTGGACGCCGGGAGGGAAGACTCCGATGAGAAATCGGCTCAAGTATCGCTTGAATTTCGGGATGTAAATTTTCTGGGCAATCGGTTGGATCCTTTTGGTGTCGAAATGCGAGGCGGACTGGATCATTTGGAATTTGTGGTTCCCCACCTGAAGCTCTCAGAAGAATCGAGGCCAGAAATCGTATTGGAGCATGTTTTCGGGGAGATTTCGCCGGAAACTGAAGATTTTGCAGGGGCTGTCCCCGTTCGATCCTTAGGAATTGGCATCCTTAAATCCGGGAAATTGCAAATTGAGGAAATTGAGGCTGAGTTTGAATTTGCGGAGAATGGCATGGTTCAAATCAACCACTTGTCGGGCAATATCCTCGGCGGAAGGATGGAATGCGAACCGTTTGCTTTCGAGCCCGGGCATCCTGAATTCGCGCTGTCCATGCGTTTTACCGGACTCTCGATTAAGGAGGCAGGACAAGTGATTGCCGATTTTCAGGGCGAGGCAGAAGGATCACTGAAAGGAGTTCTGGTGTTTCAAATCGGGAGAGAAGACGTTCATCTGGTGAAGGGATCTTTTGAACTGGAGGGCGAACAACCGGCCAGGCTCCAATATTCCCTGAAGGAGAGACTGACAAAAGGCCTGGAGCCGGATTCGGCCGAATTTCTGGAAATAAATCGGGTTCAAGAGTACCTAACGGATATATCAGTACACTCGCTTCAAATTGAGCTGTCGGACCCGCGAAAAAACGCAAAACCCATTCTGGTAAGGGTCGTGGGGGATCCTCAGTCTAACGATGGACCGGTTGATATTGAACTTGCTCTGCAGAAGTCTGAATTTGCGAAATCCTTACATAAATGGATCCGCTTGATTGAAACCTTTTTTCTGACTGAAATCCAAAATTCATCGTTATGAAACACTTGTGCTTGCCATGCACTCCTTTAACAGGAAGAAACTCAAACCGATTAAAATTTGTCTGAACTATGAAATTAAGGAAAATCAAGGTGTGGATTTTGCTGGGAGCTTGTCTGATTTTTTCAGGATGCTTTTCCTTGGGGGGAGGAAAGAAGAACAAACCAGCCGACTTAACCGGTTATATAGATGGGTTCTTGGAAGAGTTTTTTAACCCTCTGGATGAGGAATCGAAGACGCTGTATAAGATCAGCGAAGAGGAGTAGAATAAGTTATGAAAAAACCATTTGCAGTGGCTTTAATGTTTCTCGCCAGCCTGATTTTTTTCACCCCTTCCTTATCGGCGACAGAGGATATAACCGTGCGCAGACGCATGAGCGAACGTTTGCCGACCTTGGATGCCCTTAAGTTATCGGGACATCTGGGAGAAAACAACCTCGGCTACTTGGAGGAGCGCAAGGAATTGACCCCGGAACAGGCTGTCCTGGTTGCGGCTGAAAATGGGGACCGGAAAACCATTTACTCGATTATTGCGATCAAAACCTACACTACGGGAAAATTGATCGGCCAACATCGGGCACGCATTTTGTCGGAACGATCCCTGAAGGGAGTCTGGCTTCAAAGCGAAAACGGTGAGTGGCGCAAGAAGTGAGGTTGTGGATGGATTTATGGTTCAGCTTTATTCCCGGGTAAAGCTGCTGGGCCCTTCCTTCCCGGCCACTTTGTGGTATCTTCCGGTCAGTTTGTCCCGTTCGTATTTGGTAAAACCAGCCTTTTCAGCATTTTTGGTCTCAATGAGGCTTTTTGTCCTGCCTGGTGTATATTTTGCTGATATGTTGGGTGGCTGGTATACTCTTGTTACCGCCTGCCCGGTCACCGGATGCTTGGTCAGGGCGGCGTCATTCATGCTCTGTTCCAGCTCGAATGTCTCCCCTTCGCCGCCGTTCGCGGTAATAACCTGATAAACGTAGATTGGCATTTTTCCTTGCTCCCGCTAGAACCTATCTCAAAAACCCAGATGAACTTTGCGTTAATATCACAATTCCCGGTTTTCTGTCTAGAGAAAGTGATTATTAAACCGATTTTATGATATTCGAACAATCCCGGTGGCTTATATGTTCCCCAAATCAACTCTTTTAAAGCTATTGCCCGGAGATGCTGGAGGGTGGGCTATGGGCCTTCTAAAACATCTCGGGGTAGTTTTGATCTACTGCGGGATCGCCGGTGGCCTGGGCCTGGATATGGCCCTTTTGGATAAAACGGCGCCCCTTATGTGGCCGCCATCCGGATTTGCCATAGCCATTTTGCTGTTGTTCGGGTTTCGATACCTGGGCGCTTTTGCCCTCGGCACGGCGATCACCGATTATTGGCAGGGTAGCGGTTTGGCCTACTCCCTGATATCGGCAGTCTCATTTTGCCTGACCATAGCGGGTGCGGTTTTGGTCCTTCGCAAATTGTTAAAATTCAACAACGGCCTTGAGAGGTTGAAGGATGTGCTGGGGTTTATATTCATTGCCGCGTTGCTCAGCACATTGGTCCATGCCAGCATCACTACCGCAGCACTGGTCTGGCAACATCCCGATTTAAAACCCGATTTCAACCGCATATGGTCAATCCGTTGGTTGGGGCAATTCTTGGGTGTGGTGGTACTGGGACCAGTTATCATGGTCTGGTATTCCCGGACGCGAATAAATTTCACCAATCGCCAACTGATCGAGGTTTTCCTTTGGCTTGTTACGCTCGTATTTTTCGGCTGGATGGCATTCAGCAATTGGGCGCCATCGGATACCCTTCGATATCCTTTGGAGTTGACCATTTTTCCCCTGCTGGCCTGGGCCGCCATTCGCTATGGACAGCGTGGGGCGACCACCGGCATTTTTATTTTGGCTATGATGGCCGTTTGGGAACTAAAGGACGTCGTGGGACCGGATGCTACCAAGATGCATTCCCAACCTCCGGCCTACCTTTGGGTATTTTTGGGGGTTCTCAGCCTGACTGGCCTGAGTCTGGCTTCCATTTTGACTGAGTATAAAATCCGGGAGGAAATCATTGGTAAGAATGAACAGCGGTTAAGGGCGTTTCTCGATGCCATGCCGGATATCGCTTTTATCATTTCCGCCCAGGGCCGTTACCTCGAAGTCTTTGCATCGCAAAGCAGCAATTATTATCATCGAGTCGAACAAGCGCACGAAATCCGGGGAAAAACCTATTTCGAACTCTATCCCCCGGAAATGGCCGAATTACTCCATCGAGCGGTCACAAAAACGATCGAGACCGGGCAGCTACAGATAATCGAATATGTGCTTCCCTATAAAGGAGAAAATTACTGGTTTGAAGGCCGCCTGGCTCCGATGGGACCCGATAGGATTACCGGTCAACCGAGCGTTATCTTGATGGCTTATGATATTACGCGGAGAAAGGAAGCCCTTAACGCCCTCGAAGCAAGAGACAAACTTTTGGGCGGAGTCGCTAAAGCCAAGACGAGTCTCTTGACTATTCGGGACTTTGAGGCAGCGATCCGCCATGCCATCGACGATCTTGGAAAATCCGCCGCCGTTGATAGGGTTTATGTTTTTGAAAATCATAAAAGCCTGGATGGCGAATTCACAGGGCTGAGCCTCAAATTCCAATGGCCGGATGAAAATTTGACCGAAGACGAAAAACGCCCACAGTTACAGAAACTCTCCTACCAAAAGCAATTGCCGGGGTGGTTTGAAACGCTCTCCCAAGGTGACGTCATTCAGGGTTGTGGCGGAGAATTTTCCGAAAATGTCCGTCAATTGTTCTTATGGCCGGAGGAGGTTTCGGCTCTTTTTGCACCCATTATTCAGGAGAAGGAATTTTGGGGCATCATCGGGTTTGCCACCTGCGCCCAACCACGCCAGTGGCAGGAAAGCGAGGTCGCCGTGCTCGCCGCCGTAGCTGCCAGCATAGGCGGATTCATAGAAAGCAAGCGCAATGAAGTCGAGCTGGTCAAAGCCAAAAATATTGCCGATTCGGCCAGTTTGGCCAAAGGTGAATTCCTGGCCATGATAAGCCACGACATCCGCACCCCCATGAATGCCATATTGGGGTTTGCCGATTTGCTGGCACAAACCGATATCAAACCTGATCAGAGCGAATACCTGAAAATTATCAACCGCAGCGGTAAGGCGCTTCTCGAGTTGATCAATAACGTTCTTGATTATTCCAAAATAGAATCCCGCGCCATTGAGTTGGAAGAGGCGCCATTCAGACTGGAGGACGCTGTTCTGGAAGCGTTGGAACTGGTTAATGTCAGAGCGCGGGAAGAGAATATTGGATTGCAATACAACCTGGAAGACGATTCCCGGCAATATTTTCAGGGAGATTTCCACAGGCTGCGGCAGATCCTTATAAACCTTGTCAATAATGCCGTGAAATTCACAGCAAAGGGAGAAGTGTCGGTTGAAGTTTCCACCAACAAATTGGAGGATAACCAATGGGAGATTCATTTTGCGGTCAAAGACACCGGCATCGGTATTCCCGAAGATAAGCTGGAGCAACTTTTTTTACCATTTTCCCAAGTTGATTCTTCCACTACCCGGCAGTATGGTGGCACGGGTTTGGGCCTGGTTATTTGCAAACGATTATGCGAAAAAATGGGTGGACGCATTTGGGTCGAAAGTCAACTGGGCGAGGGCTCCACTTTCCATTTTACGATCGTGGTGTCGGAAGCGGAGGAGGTTTCTGAAACCGAAATTTTACCTGTCGGCAACTTGGTGGATGTGAATTTTTCCATGGAAAGACCGTTGAAAATTCTCGTTGCTGAAGAAGATCAGGTGAACCAGCGCCTCATGCTCGAATTGCTCTCCAAATTTGGCTATCAGGCGGACTTGGTTAAAAGCGGCCAGGATGTATTGGAAACGATACGGGATGGTCGCTACGAAATTCTTCTTCTCGATTTGCAGATGCCTGAATTGAATGGTTGGGAAATAACCAAAAGGATTCGTTCCGGGGAGGCTGGGATTGACCGAAGAAACACCTATATCATAGCAGTTACGGCATTTGCGCAGAAAGAAGATCGTGAAAAATACCTCACCGAGACCATCAACGATTATATACCGAAACCGGTCGTTCTGGGGGAATTGAAAAATGCCCTCAGTAGGGCGCACGAAATCATTAATCGGGCTTGAGGTAGGTCTTAATTATCCAGTTGGCTTTTGTTTAAAAAATCGCCAACCCTGGTCTCGTGCCAGTACTCACCTCTGCGGCCTAAGGTTATGAACCCGACATGACCGCCAGATTGCGGGGTTTCCAGGTAAAAGTATCGGCTCCCTTGCGCTTCCTCAAGCGGGTAGCATTGCGGGGAAAGGAAGGGGTCGTCTCGCCCATTGATGAGCAGCGTTGGTTTTTGGATGTGAGGCAGGAATTGACGCGCACTGCATCGAGTCCAATAGTCCACCGCGTCTCGGAATCCGTGCACTGGACCCGTATAAAGGTCGTCGAACTCCTGAAAAGTTTTCATTCGCAGAAATTCCTCCAGCTCGAACGGTGCGTCCGGTATGGCGCATTTATGTTCCATTTTTCGAATCAGTTTTTTGATAAACCGTCGCATATAGAAACCGTTGTCGGGTTGGGCCATTAGCCGGGAGCAGGACTCAAGGTCGCACGGAACGGAAATGGCGGCGGCGCTTACAGTCTGTGGGGAAATATTGGCGCCTCTCTCCCCCATGTATTTGAGCACCAGGTTTCCTCCCAGGCTAAATCCCACTAGCGAAACCTCTACATAATGATTCCGGCTTTGTATATGTTCCAGAACGTAATGTAGGTCATCTGTCGCTCCACTGTGGTAGGAGCGTAATCGCTTGTTGGGCTCGCCACTGCAACCCCGGAAATTCATGGCTGCGGCATCCCAGCCTCGACGGTTCAAGGCTTTTACCATGCCCTTCATGTAAGGCTCCTTCGAGCTCGATTCCAGGCCATGACATAGAACCGTTAGCTTCCGCGATCCTATTTTCGACCAGTCCAGATCGATGAAATCATCATCCGGCGTGATGATTCGTTCCCTCGCGTAGCAAACGCCATTCACCTTTCGGGCCAAGGTAGGTAGAATGGTTTGCAGGTGCTTGTTTCTAAAGCCGAACGGTGGCA